>JABDGM010000007.1 GCA_013286045.1 Planctomycetota bacterium
AATACACAGTCAACGGCGCGTTCACGGCGGCGATGATGCTGCGGGCTTGGGAAGATTTTGAAGAGCAATTGAAGCCGCTCAAGTTCGATATTCCGGAATCGACCAACGCCACACCTGATTATCTCGACGAGGTGCGTTGGGAATTAGAGTGGCTGCTGAAAATGCAGGCCGAGGACGGCCGCGTTTATCACAAGGTATCGGCTCTCAACTTCTGCGGGTTCATTTTGCCCGATCGGGAGACCGCGAAGCGATATGTTAGTCCCTGGGGGTCGGCAGCGACCGCAGAGTTCGCAGCGATCATGGCGCAAGCGGCGCGCGTCTATCGACCGTTTGACTCCGCGTTCAGCGGGCGATGCCTGGCAGCCGCCCGGAAAAGTTATGACTTCTTGCTCTCTCACCCCGAAGATCATCATCCCGATTTGAGCGCGTTTTCGACGGGAGCTTACGTTTTTGCCGATACTGGAGACCGCTTGTGGATGGCGGCGGAGTTGTGGGAAACCACAGGAGAAGCCAAGTATCATCAAGACCTTGAGCGACGAATCGAGTCGTATCGCCACGACGGCAAAAGCACGTCGAGACTCGTCGACGGCAATTGGGATTGGAACAACGTCCGCAATCTTGGGTTCTTTACGTATCTGTTATCGAAACGCGGCGACCGGAATACGAAGCTTGTCGACGAGCTTCGCGGGGACGCTGTGCGAGTCGCCGACGATATTGTGGATTCAACAAAGCGAGATCCTTACGGACGCACGCTCGGCTCGACATACTTTTGGGGCTGCAACGGAACCGAACTGAGGCTCGCGATGAACTTGCACGTAGCGCAAGTGCTGACCGGCGAAAAAAAGTATGAGGCGGCAATCCTCGACGGCATCAACCACGTTTTCGGGCGCAATATTCACGGCCGCTCGTACGTAACAGGAGTTGGCAACCGTCCACCGATGTTTCCGCACGACCGCCGTAGCGGCGGCGATGGCATTTCGGCCCCGTGGCCTGGCTACTTGATTGGCGGCCCCTGGCCAAATGCCGGCGATTGGCGCGATGAGCGGGACGACTACAAAACCAACGAGATCGCCATCAATTGGAACGGGGCGTTGATCTACGCGCTATCTCCGTTTGTCGAGCCTCAAGAGTTCGACGCTTCGATTCGCGCCGCCAAAGGTACTGCCACGAAAGATGCCGGGCGATAGATGGCGCTGCATCCCCTCGATATCGCGATCATCGCCATCTATTTAGTCGGCATGATCGTTGTCGGCTTCGTCGTGGAGCGCCGTGCTCGGGGGGGGATTGCCAAGTACTTCCTCGGTGGCCACGAATTGCCGTGGTGGATTTTGAGTATGTCGAATGCTGCGTCGATGTTCGACGTTTCCGGCACGATGTGGTTGGTTTCTTTGCTCTATCTCTACGGGCTGAAGAGCGTTTTTATCCCTTGGCTGTGGCCGGTGTTTAACCAGGTGTTTTTGATGGTCTATCTGTCGTCGTGGCTGCGACGCTCCAAGGCGATGACCGGAGCGGAGTGGATCACCCTTCGATTCGGCAAGGACAGCGGCGCCGAGGCCTCTCGAATAAGCGTCGTAATTTTCGCGTTGGTGAGCGTGATCGCGTTCACCGCCTATGCATTTGTCGGCATCGCGAAATTCTCCGAGGGGTTCTTGCCGAGCGCATTATCTCCAAATACTTACGCCTTGATCATCGTCGGAATTACCACGCTGTACACAGTGATCGGCGGACTCTACAGCGTAGTGTTTACTGATCTCATCCAATTCGCAATTAAGTTCGTCTGCTGTTTGGTTCTCGGCGGGCTCGCCATGTGGAAGGTTTCGCCCGCAATGCTGCAGGCGGTGGTGCCGGCAGGGTGGACCGATATCTCTTTCAGCTGGGTGCTGAACGTCAACTGGTCCGATCTGTTGCCGGCCGCCCAGGCGCGCATTGAATCTGATGGGTACACTATGTTCGGCGCGTTTTTCATGATGGTGCTCGCCAAGGGCGTGTTAGTAAGCGCCGCCGGTCCGGCGCCGAACTACGATATGCAGCGAATCCTGGCAACCAAGAACCCGCGCGAGGCTGCCATGATGAGCGGGATGGTGACCGTGGTGCTGTTTGTTCCGCGGTATTTCATGATCGCTGGAATCACGGTCCTCGCCTTAGCGTTTATGCGCAGCGACGTTACTCAGAACGCCAAATTCGATTTCGAGCAGGTGCTGCCGATCGTCATTCGGGATTTTCTACCGGTAGGCTTGGCGGGGCTGATGATCTCCGGTTTGCTGGCCGCGTTCATGTCGAATTTCTCAGGAACGATCAATGCGGCCGCCGCGTATCTTGTGAACGATGTCTACAAGCGCTACATGCGGCCCGAGGCAAGCGATCGCGAATATATTTGGGCGAGCTACGCTGCGTCCGTTTTAGTGGTCATCGTCGGTTGCGCCGCCGGCTATTTCACCCCCTCGGTGCACAAGGCGACAGATTGGATTGTATCCGCGCTGTGGAGCGGCTATGCGGCCCCCAACATTTTGAAGTGGCACTGGTGGCGCTTTAACGGCTGGGGTTATTTCTATGGCATGATCGCCGGCATCGTCGGAGCGCTCGTTCTATTGGCTTTTCCCACGGTAAAGCCGCTCGAAGCGTTTCCATTTCTGATGCTTGTTTCAGCGATCGGCGCCGTCGCTGGCAGTCTCCTTTCGAAGCCAGAGGATTCGCGCGTCTTGGTCGATTTCTACGCGCGCACGCGCCCCTGGGGATGGTGGGGGCCTGTTCGCGACATCGCGATAGAGCGCGACCCGGCTTTCCAGCCGAACCGCGACTTCGGCTTCGATATGTTCAACGTGGTGGTCGGCATCGTATGGCAGACTTCGTTCGTCGCACTGCCGATTTATGCCGTGATCCACTATTGGTATGAAGCGGCAATATGTCTTGCGATCATTACCGTTACGTCGCTCATGCTCAAACGCACGTGGTATGACCGCCTTGCCCTCTCTTGAGCACGCGGTTCCTCAGGTACTATAGAAGTAGATTGCGTCCACATCGCATACTAGACTTAAGTTGAGTGCAAGACGGTTCACATCCTTATTCTGACCACAGAACTTCGGGCTGGGCGGCTTCCTGTCATCCGGAAAGTCTCATGAAAGATGCCGAAGTCATCTCAGCTAAACCGCCCGAGATTCAAGCGGATTTGGAGCGGTTTCGCAACTACCTCCGCTTCATGGCGGACGTGAAGCTCGACCGGCGGCTGCGGCGGCGGATCGACGCCTCGGATATCGTGCAAGAAACGCTGCTTCGGGCGTACGTTGCGTGGGATACCTTTCGCGGCGACGCATCGGCCCAGCGTGTAGCGTGGCTGCAGCAGATTCTGATGCGGACTATTCTCCATGCGTTGCGCGACGCGCGCTGCGCTAAACGCGACATAGCTCGCGAGCAACATCTCGATCAAATCCTCGACCAGTCGTCGCACAATATCGAGCAATGGTTGGCGGCGGATGAGCAGTCGCCGAGTCAAGCTGTTGAGCGCGCCGAGGAGTTATTGCAAGTTGCCGATGCCGTGTACCAATTGCCGGAAGCAGAACGCGAGGCTGTTATCGGGTTTTATTGGCAACGGGAGTCGTTGGCGGACATCAGTACGGAGCTAGGGCGCAGCGTGCCAGCCGTAGCAGGTTTGGTCCACCGAGGACTACGTCGCCTACGGGGAAACCTGGCTGCGGTAGATTGATATTTACTTCCTTTTGCTAGGCGGTTTCGTTCGTTTGCTGAAAGACCTGATATGGATCAGTCGAACGATCCGCCGCGCGCTGAGACCGAGCGGCGTTTCGAGAATGCAATCGCTGGTTATCTCGACGACGTGTCCGCAGGAACTCCCGATCCTGGAAAGTT
Source organism: Planctomycetota bacterium (assembly GCA_013286045.1). Lineage (GTDB taxonomy): Bacteria > Planctomycetota > Planctomycetia > Pirellulales > Lacipirellulaceae > JABDGM01. The sequence goes on from JABDGM010000007.1 coordinate 3,862, forward strand.
GCTCGCGGCGCATCCAGATTTGGCCGACGACCTTCGAGATTTCCTCCAGGATCACCAGCGTCTCATGCGGATCGCTGATCTCTTGCAGGTCGGCGTTAGTGCAGATGAGCAGGCGGAAAACTCGACTCCTCACGATTCAATCCGCGATGAAACGGCGCGTTTGGAAAATATCGCGTTAGGTGCACCGGTTCCGCTGCAAAACAGCGACCAATCTTCGTCACCTAGTCTCGGGCGATTTGGCGACTACGACTTGCTTCATGAGATTGCGCGTGGGGGCATGGGCGTTGTCTACAAGGCTCATCAGGTGAGTCTGAATCGAACCGTGGCGATCAAAATGATTTTGCGCGGCACGCTCGCCGGTGGCGAGGATATCGAACGCTTCACGCTGGAAGCCAAAGCCGTTGCCAAGCTCAGTCATCCGCAAATTGTCGTGATTCACGATGTAGGCCAGTGCGACGATCAATATTTCTACTCGATGGAATATGTCGAAGGCAGAAGCCTGGCCGAAATGATTCGCAGCGGGCCGGTTAACAGTCGCAAAGCGGCAGAGTATGTCGAACAAGTCGCGAGGGCGATTGAGTTCGCTCATCAAAACAACATCGTGCACCGCGACATTAAACCTTCGAACGTATTGGTAGATGCCAGCGGCCGTGCGCGGGTCACTGATTTCGGTCTGGCAAAGCACGTCGATCGCGGTGAAGAGCTGACACTTACCGGGCAAATTATCGGCACCCCAGCCTACATGGCACCGGAGCAAATCACCAATCGCCGCGGCGAAATCGGTCCGGCGTGCGACGTGTATGGCATGGGGGCGCTCCTCTACGAATTGCTGACAGGGCGAACTCCGTTCAAGGGACGCGATCAATTTAACACCTTGCTGCAAGTATTGGATTGCGAACCGCAGTCACCGCGCGAGGTGAATCACGATGTGCCACGTGAGTTGGCGGCAATTTGTTTGAAGTGTTTGGAGAAGGATCCGCGGCGTCGCTACACCTCGGCCGCGGATCTCGCCGACGATTTGAATCGTTTTCTATCGGGTGATCCAATCAGTGTTCATGGTCACAAGATCGTCGATCGGGTTGTGAGGACTTTGGGCCGCAGTCAATACGACCGGGAGTTCCACACATGGTCGCGAATCTTTTTGTATGTCGGCGGCATCTCGCTTGCCACTCACATTCTTGTTTTCTTGAATCACAAGTTGCAGCCGCCACATCCGCTTGGGCAGCTGATTGTGGTTCGAATCGGCGAATTGATTGCGATGGGGGCCGTGCTATGGTGGTTGCGAAGCGAGTGGTATCCACCGCGCGGCGCCCCTACGAGGCAGTTGTTGTCGCTGTGGCTCGGCTACTTGGCCGGTTCGACGACTTTGATACTAGTCACTTATCTGCAAACGCCAGCGGGCCAGTCGTTCGACGATTTCCTCGCCTATCCGCCGATGGCGGTGCTCGCCAGTTTGCTGTTCATGATGCTCGGCAGCAGCTACTGGGGTTATTGCTACGTGATAGGTTCGATATTCCTCGCAATCGCAATATTGACGAGCCTTTGGCTAGCGGCGGCACCGCTTATTTTTGGGGCCGCATGGGCCACCAGCTTGCTGATTTTGAGCGTCCGGCTCGGTTGTTTGGCCGAGAATCAGTAGATTGTTGATTCTTTTCGTAATTGGCGCGCAAAACCGCGATCGCATTCGGCTCACTATATCTTATGGCCCTTGCTTGGCTGCCCATCGAACCAACGGCGGCCAATTGCCGAGCTGCATACGCTTATGCGCCGCACAAGGGCTTTGCGGGAGAACTTCGATGCCAATTACCGTGCGATGCCGTTCTTGTGGCCGACTTTTAAAGGCGATGGCCGACTCGACAGGTCACCTTGGCGACTGCCCATACTGCGGCCGGCCGCTGGATGCGGCGGCCGCTGCTTCAGCTGCGGACCATTCGACTCCTGGCGAAGCATCGGAGTCTGTCCTCGATAATCCTGCGACCGAAGTCGGCGCAGATGATTTTCCGAATCTCGAAGAAACGGCCTCGCCACATGTTTCGGACTCTTTCGAGCCCACAGCGCAGAAGAACGAGACGTGGCGACGGATGTTCGAGGCATTGATCGATCCGCGAAGTATCCAATGGATGTTAATGATCGGCGGCAGTCTGTGCGTCCTGGGGCTGGTGGTCTGGCTGACCAGCCTCGGAGTGTTCAAGAATCCGCACGTACTCGCGGCCGCTCTGGGAATCGGCACGCTTGCGATTGTCGGCTCCGGATGGTTCGTCACGCTTCGCACGCGCTTTCGCGTCGCGGGCCAGGCGCTTACGTTTCTCGGCTGCGTCGTAGCGCCGCTGAATTTGTGGTTCTACAACGCCCAAAACCTGGTGACAGTCGACGGCCACTTGTGGGTGGGAGGCGTCGTGTGTTGCGTGCTTTACGCTGCGACCGTCATGATACTTCGCGATCCTGTGTTCATGTATGCCTTCGAAGCTGGTGTAACGTTGACTACCCTGCTCCTCTTGGGCGACCTGGGCAAGATCACCGACATCACATGGCTCAGCCTGTTTTTTATGGCGCTAGGACTCATCTCCATTCATAGCGAACGCATGTTCTCGCCCGCCGAGGACAGCGACTTCCCGCGCCGGCGATTTGGACTGCCACTTTTCTGGTCGGGGCATGCACAAATCGCGGCTTCGCTGCTCACCCTGTTAGCGTCGCAGCTTCTCGGCTGGATGGAGGAACCGGTACGCACTTTATTTGGAACCGAATGGGTCGGCGGCCTACTGACGACGAACTATTTGTTGGCGACGGGCGTGTGGTTGGCAGGCATGTATGCCTATGTGTACTCCGATGTGGTAGTGCGCAAGATCGGCGTCTACCTGGCGTTGGCCGGTGTTTGCCTCGTGATGGCTCAAACCACCCTGCTGTTAGGATTCGACGTTCGTGCGGAGTGGATTCTCGCGGCTATGGCGATTACCTCCGTGGCGATCAACGTTGGTCGCCAACAACTGCCGGGCCTTTACCTGCGTATGGATCGCTTCATCCCGCCGGTAGGTTTGGCGTTGAGTGCGGCTCCTGCGATCTGGGGAGTGGTACTGCATGCACGTGCAACTACTGCGGCTGCCCAGGAACTTGGGTGGACCTACTCGATTGGCTGGCAATTCGTTGCGGTCATGCTGGTGGTCGCCGCGGCAAACTGCGTGAATGCGTTCCTATCCCGACGCACCGACTCCAAGTCGTCGTCCGCCTACTATTTTGTCGGAGCTGCCTCGTTGCTCGTTGCCGCCTCCGCATGGTTGCGCTTCATCGGAGTGACGCAGTGGCTTGAACAAGCGCCCTGGATGATGCTGATTCCCGTCAGCTATCTCATCGTCTCGCGGATGTTGCGAGGTCGCACTGAGGAAAATCCGCTGTACTGGGTTGCTCAAATTGCCGTCACCGTGATCCTGGTGCACGTCTTTGGCGCGATGGTGCAAGAACCGCATGGCATTCTGCCGGCGTCCGGAAGTCATGCGAGTTTCATCGCGGGAATTCTTCTGTTCGAAGCGGCTGCGTTCTACTTGCTGGCAGGACTATTTTTCCGCACCGCGATCAACATCTACCTGGCCGCCGCGACTGCTTGTGTCGCGCTGTGGCAGTTCCTTGGCTACTTTGGTGTCGACGAGCAGTATTATACGCTGCTGTACGCGACTCTCGGCCTCGTGAGCCTGGGAGTAAGTCGAGCGTTCGGCCTGAAGCAGCTTGCCAACGGTTTACAGAACGACGACTTAACAACGTCTCCCAGTCCCGGCCTCGTGCTGTTTCAATGCGGCAGTGGAATTCTGACGCTCGCTTGCTTGGCAGCTCTCATGCAGGGCCTTGCCGGGCTCGCGCGCCGGGGCAGCGATTGGTGGGACCTGCTGTCGATTTCTCTCACTGCTGTAATCGCGTTGCTTGCGGCGGCCATCGTACCGGCCGTTCAGTGGCGTCGAATCTATACGAGTGCCGCCTGTGCGTTGGGTGCCGTTGCCATGTTGCGATTCAATCTGCTGATTCATTTGAACGGCTGGCAGAAACTGGAAGTCTTCTGCGTGGCGATTGGGGCGTGCATGCTCGTCGCGAGCCATTTCGGTTTGTTTCGCGAAGAAACCGGCGCTCGCAATGAAAACGTCGGGCTTGGCCTGGCGCTCGGGACGATCCTCGTCATCTTGCCGCTAACGATTGCCGTCTTTTACCACCGTTGGATAGGTAGCCAACCATCGATCTACGATGAAATGGCGCTGCTAACGCTTGGCATTCCAATGTTGGTCACCGGCCTCGGCTGGAAGATTAAATCCACAACGCTGTGGAGCGGGTCGGCCCTGTCGCTCTACTTCATCGTGCTCATCGTGTCCCTGATTCATCATCCTCAGGTTGCGATCGGTGTATACATGGCCGTCGGTGGCGCCGTGGTGTTCGCGATCGGAATCATATTGAGTATCTATCGAGACAAGCTGAAGGACATTCCCGACCACATTGCCAATCGGAAGGGCGTGTTCGAAATCCTAAACTGGCGATAGAAGCACGCACGCGATTAGGCGATCAAAGTTACAGCTCAGACTTTTTGACTACGTCAGCTATCGAGCACCTTCGATTTCGCCGACCGAACGATTTCACCTTGAAGCAAAGCGGGTGCTTCGTCGACGTTATTCAACCCCGTCACGAAGCTCAGATCATGCATTGTTTTTTCGGTCTCAAGCATGCTGTTGGCAACTTGATCGACCTGGCCGGAGATGAAGTCCGGTTCCTGACGATTGACGGCCACTTCGCTCAGCGACTGGATCTTGTTCTCCAGCCGATCGATTTCGAGTTTGACCATGTCGTAATTGTCTTGGGCTCGCTGCAGGTTGCTTAATCGATCGCGGCTCGTTTGCAGGTTATCTTCCAATGCCTTCCGCACGCGATCATTTTGATTGTCCGCAGCGGCTGGTCCCAACTTCTTCAATCGATCGTCGAAACGCGAAATGTCCGCTTTGATCTGTTCCTGACTTGTTTGCTTAAGAAAGCGATACAGCGCAAATTGCGTGAATAACAATCGCAAATGCATCCATAACAATCGATCCAACCCGGCAATTTGAAAGTGCTCCAATGGTGCCGAGCTGTCGCCGTGACTCGTTTGTTTGAGCTCCTCGGCGATTTGTTGCAGGTTCTGGCAACGCGCTTTGAGCGCCAGGAATCGGTCGAGAAGTTCTTTCGGCAGCGACTGCGTAATGCGCTGCAGCGTTTCTTGAGTTGAAACCGTCGTTGCCGCGCGAGCCAGCTTGGCCTGCTGGGCATCGACATACGCTTGAAATTTCGGATGCGCGCCGATGAGGCCCAAGTAGGTGATTTCGACGGCCGCCGCCACGGCCAACAGCGCATCGGGAATCGGCGTGAGGAGCGCGAAGACACTTGCCGCTCCGAACCACAAGAGGTTCCAGCGGTTCAAGAACGCCGTTTTCAGATAGTTGCCGAATTTCACCGATCGCTCCGCAGCTACTTCGATTCAGCGTTGGCCTGCGCTTCAAGCTGAGCGATCAGGTCGCGAATATAGTATACCGTCTCCTGAAAGCGCGGGACGCGGGCCATCTCTAACGCCGGGCGGTCGGCCGGTTCGATTTCAAGCTCCTTCATCACGCGGCCAGGACCGGTGGACATGATGTACACACGGTCGCCCAAGAATACCGCTTCTTCGATGGAATGAGTGACGAAGAAGACGGTGGCCTCGACAGCACGCCACAGCTGGATTAACAAATCTTGCATGTTCATGCGCGTTTGCGGATCGAGCGCGCCGAACGGCTCGTCCATGAGAATGATGCGCGGCTGCAGAATGAGCGTGCGGGCGATCGCAACCCGCTGCCGCATTCCACCCGAAAGCTCGTGCGGGTACTTCTCCGCGTCCGTCGCCACGTTGAGCCCCACTTGGCCGATCCAGTGGCAAGCAAGCTCGTTTCGCTCGCGCCGATCGACCCCCTGACACTCCAACCCGAAGGCGATGTTTCCCAAGACCGAGCGGTGATCAAAGGATGTGTAATCTTGAAACACCATTCCGCGATCAGCAGCTGGGCCCGCGACCGGTTTGCCAAAGACCAGCACGTTTCCCCTGGTAGCCGGATGCTGTGGCTCGAGCCCTGCAATGAGCCGCAAGATCGTGCTCTTCCCACAGCCGCTAGGGCCGAGAATGCAAACGAACTCGCCCTTGTCAGGTATATCGGCAACGACAAAGTTCACATCGCGAATAGCCGTAAACTCATTCGCCAAACCGGCGTTGTATGTTTTCGTGACGTGCTGAAATTCAACGACGTGCGGGCGATCTTGCGCGCCGGCTTGCTGCACTCGGTCCAGAACGCGACCCATACCGACGTCTTGTGCGGCGGTCGCGGCAGCGGATTGGATGATTTGAGTTGCCATTAAACTCGGATAGAGAGTGCCAGCGGATATCGGAGCTAATCAAGGCCTTTCTTAGTCGGCATCCCAGTTTGGCGACCCCGAAGCGAGGCGAGCTGACTGGCCTGGAGTGGCACCGGCTTAACAATCAGGTGCTTTAGGTTTTCGCAAATATGCATCAATCCGCGCCATGCACTGTGCAGAACACCACCGCCGCCATATTGATGCGGGAAAAGGCTCCTTTGGATCAAATAAAGCAGCCGATCGATCGTGAGAGCTACGGCGGGAATGACAATCAGTAGCAGGTAAATGGGTTCTTGGTGGCCGCGACGTTGCGCAACATTGATGATGTGGCCGATGCCGCCTGCACTGTGCGCTTCAGTAACTAACTCGGTCAGCATGATATAGCCGAAAGCCAGTCCGAACAGCAGTCGCACCGAATTGAACAGCCGAGGCATCGCCAAGGGCACCAGCACCTTGAGGATGATTTGCAAGCGCGAAGCGCCAAGCGTGAAAGCCGTATCGATGTAACGGCCGCTGACGTCGGCGATTGCGGTGGCGGTGTCCATCATGATGAACGCGACGACAGCGATAAAAATGAACATGACTTTTTGGAATTCGCCGACTCCGAAGAGACTGAACGACAACGGAATCAGCGCGGCAATTGGAATGTTGCGTCCAAAGACATTGATTGGCGCAAAAAATGAATTGACCCAGGGAAAGCAGCCGCACAATACGCCGAGTGGAATGGCGACGGCCGCCGCCAGCATAAAGCCGAGTACCACGCGCCGCAGGGTAACAAGCAAATTTCTCGTGAGCGCATCGTCGAACCAAAGATCGTGCATTTGCTCCGTGCTAAACGTTTCGACGGGGCTGGGAAGCGAGCGATAGCCAAGCATCCGCTCTTCGTTTGAACCGCGCGTGAGAAACCACCATACGAGCAAGACGAGCGTGAGGCACGCGGCGCCAAGCAGCATGCTAGCCCACTGCGGAATTGGTCTGCGAAAAGCAAAAAGGCTGCCGCCACGCGGAGTTTCACCGTCTGAAGTTGCGTGTACGACTGTGTCCGCCGGCACCGACGGATTCGACTGTGCCGGCGGTATGCTCGCTGAAGCGTCGCTCATGCCACTCTCTATTGTTTTTCAGCCGAGTAGACTTTGATTTCGACGCGCCGGTTCTTGGCTTGATTGTCCGGGTCGTCCGGGTCGGCCGGCACATCCCAGCCCAGCCCAGCGGCGGCAAAGCGATTCGGATCCATCTTGAACTTGTTCACAAGGCCCTCCTTAACCGCATTCGCGCGATTGAGACTCAGCTCTTTGACAATGGAATCCGGAATTTGCCCGCGGCGCGAGCTATCGGTGTGACCTTCGACGATGATTCGCGCCGCTCCGAACTGACCGGCGAGCTTCGCGACTTCCTCCAGCACGTTATCCACGTTGGGATCGTAGAGCACTTCAACGACCTGGCCGTTTTGCTCTTTGTTGATCATTTTGTGGAGTTCCCAACTGTTCGGGAAGAATTGAATGACGATGGTATTCGTGAGGATTTCATCCGACTCGGCGTGGATTTGCGAAACAGCCTTCGGCGCCAAATGGACCTCGTACTCATCCTTTTGGGATCGATATTTCGGATCCTTACCGAGTGCCTCGATCACGGAGAAGTCCATCACCTTATCGAACGGTACAGGCTGGTGCGAAATCGCGCCGACACGACGGTACAGATAATACGACTGCGCCCAAACGCGCTCGAAGTTGGTCGGGTTGTTCTGGTTGAGGAAGAACTGAAAATTCTCCGCCCAATTCGTATTATGAGCATCGCCGAACATTTTGATCGTGTCGCTGGCAGGCATGTTGTAGCCGTCGGCCATCAGCTTCGCGCAGTGCGCCTTCTGGTCATCTTTTTTGAGCTCTTCCATGGCGTCAAAAATGCCGCGTGCAATGGCTTCGATTTTGTCAGCGTTATCTTTGGCAAAGTCGGCGCGGGCAAACCACACATCGGCGATGAGTTTGTTCGCCGTCTGTGTGTTCACCAGCATGCGGTTACCCTTCACGCCGGCGAGATTGTAAATATCTGGTGACCACGTGACGGCCGCCGCCGCATCTTTCTGGGCGTTGAACGCCGCCGCCGCTTGGAATGCGTCTTCCGTGAACACCATATTCACTTCGCTTGGTTGCACACCGCCGGATACGAGCATATTCAGCAGGAAGTAATGTGACGGGGAATTCTGCGCGAGCAGCACCTTCTTGCCGCGCAAGTCAGACACGGTTTTGATATTTTCCCGCGCGACGATGCCGTCGCCGCCGTTCGACCAGTCGATTTGCTGAAAGATGCGCGGCATGACACGGCTATCGCGAGGCTGCCCGGTCTTGTCGACAAAACCCTCCATGAACAGCGGCACCATATCGAGCGTGGCCCAACCGATGTGCACCTCGCCCGCCGCATAAGCGTCGCGCATCGCGACAGGATTATCGATCAGCACGAGCTCGACTTTGAACTCATCGCCCTTCGCGGTCTTCCAAACCTTGCCGGGCTTGAAACCGTCGTTGGCGAGAATGATCGGCCCCCAGCCGGCCCAAACATTGAGCGCGAACCGCACGGTTTTGTCTTGCAGCGGCTTGTACGCCGACGTTCCCTTCACATCCGGCAACCGTTCCGCCGGCTTGAATGAGTACTCTTTGACAGTCGTGACCGTGTTCGAATCTTTCGCTTCCGCGTTTTGGCCGATCGCGTTGGGGTCGATCGCGCCCGTGCCTTCATGGTTCGCGGCCTTCGGCGCGAAGATGTCGCTGCGAAATGCGGCGAACGCAAGCAAGCCGCCGACGACCACGAACAACGCCAAGTAGAAGGGTGCTTTGGGTTGACCGCTCATGTTTTATGCCTGGGTTTGAGGTCCGAAAGGAATGATTTGTTTGGCGTCCCCTGCCCTGCACATCCAAAGTTCCTGCAGGCTGTTTTTCATGAGGGGCACGCATTTGAGTTCCGAGGCTTGATCATCCGCGAAACTTTGACATCGGTCGCGCGCTTTGCATCATGTTGAGCGACTGCATCATATCGTAAGCAGTGATTTCCGCGAGCAATTGCGTTACGCGTTCGTGCAACTGCGCGTCGAGTTGTGGCTCGATCTCTTTCATCAGTTTTACGACGCGCTGCTCCTGTGTTTTGACTTCATCGTCCGTCACTTTGCCATCGGCCATGGTGTGGATGAATGACTTGAGCCGCTGGGCTTGATCTGCAATCAACGACGCGTTCGAGGTCTCGTCAAACCAGGTTGATTTAGTATTCGCGGCCATCTACCGTTCCTTTTGCTTTTTACAAAGATTCACGACCGAATAATTTGTTTTAACTATCGCCTTCCAGAAGTTGCCGAATGGCGACCATTCTTTCTTGCAACGCCGAACGTCCGCCGGATTGCGAGATCTTCTCCTGCCACTCGGCAGTCAAAAAACTGCGTTGCGTGCATTCGAGCACTGCAGCCAATTCCTGCAGCTCCTTCTCCAGCCCTTGGGCAGACGGAATGAATTCGGTGAGCGACTGTTCCAAATCGGCGCGCGACACGGCGTCGCGCTTGTCCGCAAGTGCTGTCCGACGGCCGCCGATGACAACACTCTCAAGATCGGCGCCGGAAAGTCGGCGCGATGGGTCGACAGTCGGGATCGCATCGTCCGTCAATTGCACCTTGTTCTTTTTCGCCATCATCCGCAGCATTTGCGAAATGTCGTTCGTGTTCGTCGGATAGAACAGCGGGATGTGAACCTCGGCGCGCCCTTGCCGCTTCAAATCGATTGGCAGCAGGTCCGGGCGGCTCGTGAGCAGCATCCAAATAATCTGTCCGCGGAACCGCGTGTCGCCCATCTGGCTCGCGATCATCGAAAACACGCGGGCTGAAGTACCCGAGTCTCCAGAAGCTTGCCGGTTGCCCAGTGAGGCGTCCGCTTCGTCCACGATCACAACAACCGGCCCTAAGGATCGCAACACGCCGAGCACGAGTTCGAGATTACCTTCGGTTTCGCCGACGTATTTCGAACGAAAATTCCGCAGCACGACGCATGGGATGCCGATCGAACCCGCATAACACTCCGCAAGGAAGGTTTTGCCTGTGCCGACAGGGCCGCAAATGAGGTACCCCATGGGAGCTGAATCAAGCCGGCCCTCGCTGATCCAGCCGGCGTCCTGCTGCAAACGCTCCTTTGCCGCATCAAGACCCACGACCAGTTCCAGCGTGTGCTTAGGCTCGATGATCTCGACCAGCCCCTGACACTGGCGTTCGATCATCGACTTCTTCAGTTGGCGGAATGACCCGCCATCGAGTCGCGTTTTATCCCGCGCCGCTTGCGATAGCACCACATTAAGATTCGTAAGCGTGAGCCCATTCGAAATCTGAGCCAGTTGCGAAGTTGTAAAATCGGCGACGCGCGCGACGTCGCCGCCGGCCGCAATCGGCAAATACTGCTCTCGCTCGATCGCGTTCGGCAGCGGAATTTCGATCGTCGCCACATGCGGGCTCTGCAGCAACCGCTCGTTCAGCTCGATGAGCTTATCAACGATAAGTACGAAGGCCGTATTCACCCGCTTGATCAGCGGGTTCTGCGCCCACGCCAAAAACCGCACCAAGCGCGACGCTCGGCCTTGCGCCAAGCTATCCAGATCGCTGGTCGGTATCAAAAACTGCGCATAGTCAAAAATCGCGGCCACACTTTTGCGATTGGTGGGCTCTTCAAGCAGATTTCGTTCGATGAACGCATCGAGTCCCAAGAGTACCTTATCCGGATCGCGAGGCCACGTGACTGGCTCGCCCCAGCGGCTCACCAGAAACTGCGACATCGCACGCAGCCGTTCCGGATTATCGCCGGCGAGCGCTCGCAGCCCGCGGCTTAAATCGTACCCGAGCACGACATCCCAACGCCCGAACACTTGGCTAACGAGAAAATCGACCAGCCCGCAGTAGCAGTTCTCATCGCCATCAGGCAAGTGCACCAAGTCATGCACATTGCCATGCAGCACGAACACGCACGTGGTGCCGGAGAAGTAGAGATTGGCGAGCTTCTCGGCCCAATCCGGATACCAGTCGGGCAACGGGCCTAGCGGCTGCGCTAGCGCTGCCGGTTTGGCTTCGCTAATAGGTGTGCTCGAGGGAGCCATGGAGCCACGTGGCAAAGGTGGTGATCGGAAAATGCGATCGGTTCAAAAGTGTGTAGGCGACGACGATCCGCTGTTCGACGCTTCGCCTAGCTTTCTGCAACTTTCGTCTTCGCAGCCGGCCCGAGATCTTTGGCCGCTTCGGTCACTTTCTGCGTTTCGGGAGCGACCATCCCCATTTGTACTTCGAAGTCGCGCAGCGCCTGGTCGGCCAGTACTTTCTCCATCGATTGCTCGTGCTCGATATCCGCGAGACCTTCCGTCGACAAATCAGCGGCGACGCGCGCCTTCGCACGATTCAGGCCGATCTTATCTTGAATCACGTCTTCGATCTGACCGAAATCGGTCGTTACGTTGAAATCGAAACTCGTCGCGAGCTTTGCCATCTCGGCTTCGGCTCGGCTCATTTTCAGCTCGGCATCGTATTTGGTAATCTTCTGCTTGACGTCCCCGAGCTTCTGTGTGGCGTGCTTGATCTTGGTGACGTTGTTGTTGTAAGCCGTTTCATGCATCTTGAGCTGACCTTCGTTTTCGCTCAGCTGCTGCTTGGCCTTCTGCAGATCTAACGCAAACTTGGCCGCGTATTCGCGATCGCCCGCTTGCAGGTAGCTTTTGATTTTGGCCTCCAGCATCGAAATCTGCTGCTGGTTGCCAGAAACCTGCCTGCTCACGCGCTCGACCAGCCCGCGATATTGCTCCAATCCCTCACGGCCCGTTTTCAACTGCTCGACCGCGCTGTCGTATTCGTACTGCATTTGCGCGATGGGATCGGCAGTCCAAAAGAAATTGGCGATCTTGTTCACTTGCGCTCGAAAAGCGCGCCAAAACTTGCCCACGATCATGGCACGATCCTTATGGTGAAATGAGCCGCTAGAACATCGCGACGTGGATGAATCTAGAGAGTGCCGTTGCCCCAAAACCCCCGCCAAATGGGGAGCTTTGGTATACCTTGCCGCGCCGCGCATTGTCAAATCGCGGCAGTGTCTTAAGGTGTCGTTACCGTTAAGGTGTATTCGCTCGCGGGTAGTGAATCTTGGGCAGTGCGTATCTGATCGAGCGCACTTACTTTACGTCGATTTGGAGAAGAATTCTCGGCCGCAGCTAACTCAAAATGCGTATCGGACTTCTACCTGCTTGTGCTCGATCGGAGGAATTGCAAGCGGCTCGACAATCGGCTGATTGTGCGCAATGCATTCATGCCAAGGCGGAATAATGTCGGTCTCGTAGTAGCGTTCAACATACCGCCAATCCGAACCTACGAAATCGCTGTACCACTGATCGAGGTCACTTATGCCCACCTCGCGCATCAACTGCATGCCGAACCGTGCTGCTTGATATTCGTAGTCGTGCAGCACACGCATGAAGGCCTGTTTATCGCTCGTGTCTTTCAAGGCCGCGAGTTGAGTTTCGAGCGATGGCGCCGTCCATTGAACGCTATGACCGAAAAGATGCAGCAGAATAAAGCACTGCATCTCGAAATCCACGTCTGGGTCGATCGAGATCTTGAGCCCGTCGAAAATGCCCGTGCGTGGCGGCTCAAGATCGCGATACTCAATCGCGAAGCCGTACTTTACGATCGCCGAGCTGGCCCGAAGCCAAAGATTTACCAAAGAACCGGGCGTTGCCCGTCGCTGCCCGACCAGCTCATGCCCCGCCAATTGTGACGCCATCTCAAACCTTCACGCGCCTACACCCAAAACGTTGGCGAGCCAAAATTGGCGAAATTCGAAGCGCGCTCGGCATGATTCGAACCTGCAACCCCTGGTTCCGAAGGTCAACGCTCGAATTGCCATCTTACCCTGCGCAACGTCTTACTAATAAGTACTTTGCAATGAGAATCGAAGCCCAAGGACTCGCTCATCGATGTCCATATTTTACTGAGTTTTACAGAAAATGAAACCAGTTCTCTGACGTAACTCTGCCAATTGCGGTTGCAGCTCAGCAGCGAACATCGTGCGTCGAAAGTCTGCATCGAAACCACCAACTATTGCCAATTGTTGCTTTACTTGGGCTGAGTGTCGCCACAAAATCTCGTCACGGTTGCTGCGGGCGAGGGCGAGTATAGCTTTGGGAAAGACGATCGGCGATCCTGCGTGATATAGCAGCAGAGCTTCCGAAGTCTAATAAGGAAAAGGATGTGTTTTCGGCTGCGGAACGCAGTTTGTCGAAAGCGCAGCTTGATTTTCCATTCACACTTACCTACTTATTCGTTGGCGACGGGACCGAAGCAGCGATCGCTTCTCATTCGGGTATCGAAAGGGGAACTTCCTATTCGCCACATGTGATCGAAATTGCGCACCCAGGCGCAACTTGGCCGCTCACTGAGCTAATTGAGCAGGCGGTCCCGTTGTCGTTGAGAACTGTGAGCGAAGTGATTTTGCGACTGGAAGGAAGTGCAATCAACGACGACGGCACTGTCACGCCAGCAAATCCTCGATTCGTACCGGCAGCTCGCGCACACGTACGCCCGTTGCATGGTGAACCGCCGCTGTAATAGCCGCCGCAATGCCTGCCAGCCCAATTTCGCCAATCCCGCGGGCACCCACTTCGTTGAGCTCTTTGTCGGGGTAGTCCAAGAAGTGCACATCGATCTGCGGTGCGTCGGCATTTACGGTTACTATATAGTCAGCCAGGCTGGCATTGATCGGCGCACCGTTTTGCGGATCGTACGCAGTTTGCTCGAACAGCGCCATTCCGAGTCCCATCACCACGGCACCTTCGATTTGATTGCGGCCCGCGAGCGGATTGATGATACGCCCTGCATCAATAACGGTTACGACGCGGCTCACGCGTAGCCGGGCGATTTCGGGTTGCCATGTGACCTCCACAAAATGGCAACCATAGGAGTGCATCGAGAATTTGGGCTTCGGATCGCCAAACGTCGCTTCCCCTTTTCCATTACCGGTGACGAGACGCACGTTGGCGCGCTTCAACAAATCCGCGAATGGCACTCCCGCCGCTGAGTCTTTTTCTTTCAGAAAAACTTTACCATCACGAAGCGTAAGCTCATCGGACTTACGCTTTTCGAACGGCGACCCCGGCGTTTTGGTGGCGATGCCCATTAACGCGGCGATTGCGTGGTCGGCCGCCGAAAAGACGGCCGGTACGACCGATCCTGTCGCCATCGAACCACCAGAGAGCGGACCCGCGGGCAGCAACGTATCGCCCAGCACGGCCTCGACTTTGTCGAGCGGCACACCGGTCTTCTCTGCGGCGAGCTGGGCAAGAATTGTGTACGTTCCCGTGCCAATATCCTGTGTGGCGCAGGCGACGCGGACGGTGCCGTCGTCGCGCAACTGCACATTGGCCTCGGCGGGAAAGCGTGCCGCAATCCATGCGCAGCTGGCCATACCCCAACCCAGCGTCAAGCCGTCGCGTTTCATCGAGCCGGTTTCGGGCTTTCGCCTCGACCAGCCGAACTTTTCCGTGCCAAGTTCCAAGCACTCCAACAAGTGTCGCGACGAAAAAGGCACGCCCAGTGATTCATCAATCTTCGGTTCGTTGAGGACGCGAAACTTGACCGGATCGAGCTTCAGCAAATCGGCCATTTCGTTCATGGCTGCTTCCGTCGCATACATGCCCGGCACGGCGCCTGGCCCGCGCATGTCGGCCGTGGCCCCGATGTTTCGCTTCGCGCGGCCAAACTCCACGTGCAGATTGGGAACACTGTAATGGAACGCCGTAGTCTCGCCGCAATCTTCATGGTGAATGTCGAGCATCGACGTGGTGTACACATAGTCGTGCTGCAGAGAGACGAGCTTGCCGTCATCTGTAGCCCCGAGCCGTACACGCTGTTGGGTGCGCGGACGATGGCCGACAGTCTGAAACATCATTTTGCGGCTTACGACAAGCTTGACTGGCTTGCCAAGCTTGCGCGCCGCTGCCGCGGCGAGCGGGCAGTGAGTCCATGGAAACAGCTTGCTGCCGAAGCCCGAGCCGACAAACTTCGTGATGACGCGGACATTCTCCTTCGGCAGACCGAACATTTGCGCGAGGACGGTCTGGAGATTGACGACTCCCTGTGACGACTCATACAGCGTCAACGTTGTTCCGTCCCAAATTGCTGTGGTCGAATGCAACTCAAGAGGGTTCTGTGTCTCGGCGGGCGTCACATAAGTTTCGTCAAGCTTTACAGGCGCCTTCTGAAACGCCTCGTCCGCATCACCACGCTCGCTCTGCACTCTCTTTAGCGTAGCGAACGTCGTGGCGACGGTTTGCGGTTCGTCGTCCGCTTTAAGATGCGTGTCGACGTTCGGTTTCTCTTTTGAATACTCGACGCGCACCGCATCAGCCGCAGCTTTGGCTGTCTCAAACGTACTAGCCACGGCGAGCGCCACATATTGGCCGTAATAGCGGATCACGTCGTCTTCAAACGGCGGGCGGCGCTCATCCGTGATGCCCTCGAAACCTTCGCCCAGAACTGCCCGCGAAATTTTGCCAATATTCTCGCGGTGGAAGATCGCGCTCACTCCAGGCATCTTCTCAGCCCGTGCCGTGTCGAGCTTGATGATGCGGCCATTTGCAATCGTCGCCTCGACCGGCACTGCGTACAGCAAACCTGGGAAATGAAAGTCCGACGTGTATTTGGCCTTCCCCGTAACTTTCAGTGGGCCATCGACGCGCGGCGTGCGCTTGCCAATCGGCGAGTTCGTCGAGCTCTCTTGAATGGCTGCCATCAACAGTTCCTCAACTTTTTGCGGCCGTTTCCAGCGCGTGAGTCAAACAACGCCTGGCCAACTCGACCTTGAATCCGTTTTCGCTCCGAGGTTTTGCGTCGCGCATAGCCGCCTCGGCCGCTTTGCGAAAGTTGGACGCATTGGCAGGTTGGCCGACGAGCGCGGACTCGGCCTCGGGCGACCGCCATGGCTTCGTACCAACGCCGCCCAGCGCGATTCGCGCACTCGTCACACTACCGTTAGCGATTTCGAGAACGACCGCAGCCGAAGCCAGCGCGAATTCGTACGAAGCTCTGTCGCGGAGCTTCAAATACAATTGCTTGCTTCCCACTTTCGGCGATGGCAATTCGACATGCGTAATGAGGTCCCCAGGTTCCAGCACTGTCTCGCGGTGCGGCGTAGCGCCGGGTAGGAGATGAAAATCGGCGATCGGTATGGCACGCGAGCCGTTTGGTCCTTGAATGTGGATCGTCGCCTCGAGCGCCGCCATCGCGACACACATATCGGATGGGTTCGTGGCGATACACTGTTCGCTCGTCCCCAGCACCGCGAGCATTCGATTGTGGCCCGTGATCGCGGGACAACCGCTACCCGGCTCGCGCTTGTTGCAGGGCATTGCCGGGTCACGAAAGTAAACACACCGCGTGCGCTGTAGCAAATTCCCCGCCGTCGTTGCCATATTGCGAAGTTGCGCTGATGCACCCTGCAAAATCGCTTGCGATAGAACTGAATAATCACGCTTAACAGTTGCGTCGTTGGCAAGATCGGCATTGCGAACCGTCGCGCCAATTTTAAGCCCACCGCCGCGCGTCGGTTCAATTTTGTCGAGCGCCAACCGGTTAATGTCAATCAATTGCCCCGGCGTTTCTACACTCAGCTTCATGAGGTCGACCAACGTCGTGCCGCCGGCAATAAAGCGAATGTTCGCGCCCTGCTGCGCGGTTTTCTCTTTGGCGGCAATCGTGACTGCGCCGGCTGCATCATCGGCCCGAGTAAACTCAAACGATTTCATCGTGATAACTCCTTCGCCGACTAGCCGTTTTTGCGAACTTGCTGAACGGCCGACACAATGTTGGCGTACGCGCCGCAGCGACAGATGTTGCCGCTCATGAGTTCCTTGACTGACGCGTCGTCGGGCCCGCAAGGCTCTTTGAGCAGCGCGACCGCCGACATGATTTGGCCCGAGGTGCAATAGCCGCACTGATAGCCGTCGCAGCTCACGAACGCCGCTTGCATCGGGTGTAGTGCATCAGGCGTCCCCAGACCTTCGATCGTAGTGATCTCCCTGCCGTCGTGCAGAAGGGCCAGGCTCAAGCAAGAATTCACGCGGCGACCGTTCACATGCACGGTGCAGGCGCCACATTGGCCATGGTCGCAACCTTTTTTCGTGCCGGTCAAAGCGACCGTTTCGCGAAGGCAATCCAAGAGAGTCGTCCGCGGATCGATGCGTAGCGCATGCGCTTCGCCATTGATCCTAAGCGTGATCGGAACGGCGCCAGCAATTTCAAACCTGTCGGCCGGCTCGACCGCAGCGCCGCTTAACTCGGCAACCTCTACAGCGTGGGCCATTACAGTCTGGCCCAGCACCGCCACGGCCGCGGAGCCACTGGTCGCCTTGAGGAACGACCGACGCGTCGGAATCGAAGGGCTCGTTACTGGATCGTCTGCCATAAAGCCTCCGTAAGACCTGATCCGCCTGCCGGCACGAATTATATCAGATATCGAATCGGTGGTGATGCCTCAACATTCGCAGTAAAGTTGCGACGGTTTGACGGTGCCGTGTTCCGCACTTGACGGCGTCGCTGCAGGAGAGGAGCAAGGACATTTCTGCCCGCATAGGCGGCGATCTGCACGTGCCGATACCATAGTCGCGAAGGGTCCGCCCCAAGCCGGCACAAATTTACACGCAGCCGAGGTACAACATTCTGAATTGCCGTAAACTATTCGTAGCGTCCACGTTTGTACTGTCGAATGAGCTTCTCGGCCTGGTCCTCCGACAAACGATGATCTTGATGGAAGACGAGTTTCACCGTCGGCTTCACGAACTCCGTTACGTCGCCAGAGGTGATAGTGAGCCCTACTTCTTCGAGTCCTTTCAAAGTTGCTCTTAGGCGTCCTGGCGTCGTTTTGAATTCGTCGGCAAAGTCCTCGACCGTACAGCAGTCTTCATTTTGGAGGGCAATTGAGTTCGTAAGTCGCATTACGATGTCTTGGGCGCGCCCCTTCAGCGCTTCGAATTTTAATTTTGGCTTTTTCTTTGCCATGTCAGACGAATCCAGCAAAGCCTCACTGCAATTGAGTGGAAAATACACATAGAATTCTCCGAAGGAAACGGATGCGACAGCGGGAAGACGAATATGAATGTAAAGGTACTGTCCCGATTAACCCACAGACGCGAATTGGACATATTCACCTGAAAGTAGCCGATCTCGAACGAGCACTCGCGTTTTTGAACGCTGGCGTTTCTCTTGATGGAGCTTCGGACCATGGCGTTGCCGAAGCGTTGTATCTTCGCGACCCGGATGGTAGCAGCCTTGAACTCTATCGTGACCGGCCGCCAAAAGACTGGCCGCGAAACGCCGACGGACAACTCGCCATGATCAACCAGCCGCTCGATCTCGATGACTTGCTGAAGGAGGCTCCCTCCGCAATCTAATTTTTTTAGCAACAGCTGGACTTCGGCGACGATGCGAATGATCGCAAACCGGCCAGCCAGGGCTTTCATTTTGTCTCCTAGCTATGCACACCTCTCAACTATTTTCGGCCAGAGATTTGCTGCGAGTGGCTACACCCCGACGAAAATCTTTCATGGGGGGCGAGTCGCGAGCAATGTGCATGTCGTCATCAGACCAATTCCGTTGGTCAAACAATTGTGCGGAGGTCCGTGCAAGATAGGCTCTCGCAACTAAAAGAGAAATTCAATGGCTCGCTCCACTACCACAACGACCGTCTGGGCGGCGGTCACAGGTAACTTACTTGTTGCGATCACGAAGATTGTGGCTGCTACATTCTCTGGCTCGTCGGCCATGGTGTCGGAGGCCTTTCACAGTTTCGTCGATACGGGCAACGAAGCATTATTGCTGTACGGAATGCGACGATCGCGGCGGCGTCCCGACGCCGAGCACCCCTTTGGATATGGACGCGAGCTCTATTTTTGGAGCTTTATTGTTGCGCTCCTACTTTTCGGCCTGGGATGTGTCGCGTCGGTGGTCGAAGGCATTAACCACATTCGACAGCCCCATCCAGTCGAGCATCCACTTGTTGTCTACATTGTCCTGTCTCTCACCTTACTATTCGAAGGCAGCTCGTGGCTGATCGCGTTGAGAGGGTTTCAGCCGTCGGTCGACAATGATGGCTACTTCGCGGCAATCAGGAAAAGCAAGGATCCGCCTCAGTTCGTCGTTCTTCTTGAAGATACCGCGGCCCTCATCGGTATTGCTATTGCCTTTGTTGGGACTTGGGCCTCAGTCCATTGGCACGAGCCAAGGATTGACGGAATTGCCTCAATCGCGATAGGGCTATTGCTCGGGGCAGTTGCCGGATTGCTCGCACATGAGAGCAAAGGCTTGCTGATTGGTGAGCGCGCGGACCTGAAACTCCAGGAGAAGGTCTTTGCAATTGCCCGAGCAACCGCAGGGGTCGTCTGCCCAAATGGCCTTCTCTCAGTTCAGCTCGCACCGGACCAAGTGGTTGTTGGGCTGAGCGTGAAGTTCGAGGAACAGCTGACCGCGCCCGAAATCGAGAAAATCGTAGTGGAGATGGAGAAAAAGATCCGGCAGGCTTACCCTCAGGTCTTTGTGCTGTACGTTAAACCCCAGTCTCCTGATGCATTCGCCGCGGCAATGAGCCGAATTGGCGGGGAATCATTCAGAGGATTTAATGCTCGAACAACAGTACCGCGTTTGGAAGTTGGCGGCACGGTCAAAGAACAAGGTGTGGACGGGGATACTCCGGAATTAATTGCGCGGAAGGGAACGTGAAAGAGCGCAACTCAAACAGAATCACTTTGAGAACTACCAAAGGACAATATTATGCAAAAGCGTAAACTTGGAAAAAGTGGTCTGGAAGTATCGCCGATTGGATTAGGATGCATGGGACTAAGCTTCGGATACGGACCACGCGTTGAGAAGGAACATGAGATGCGTCGAGAAACGACCAATTTAATGACACATAATTAGGGTGTCGGCAACTAAAGCGTTTTGTGAGAACGATGGCAGTTGGCCGTTCAGTCCCCGGGCTGCCCCATCAACCCAACGTTTTTTGCACTACCACTGCCGCCATCCGGTTTCGTAACTAATGATCTTTTTTTTACGACGGTCTGCGGCGAAACGGCTCAACCCGTCGCGTTCGGGGCATGCGTGCGATTCCCAGCTGCGTGCAGCGTATGTTGGAATGCCCTCAAATACGGCGCGGTGCGGCTTTTCACGTTAACCGCCAATTCCGCCGGAGTTCCTACGGCAACGATCTTCCCACCTTCGTCGCCAGCACCAGGCCCTACATCTATTACCCAATCACTCCTAGCGATCACGCTCATGTCATGTTCTACGACGATGACCGTGTTGCCTGCATCGACCAGCCCGTCCAGTTGATCAACCAATCGCTCGACGTCGGCCGGGTGCAAGCCTGTCGTCGGTTCGTCGAGAATGTACAACGAGTTCCCTCGCTGCGTCCGCTGTAACTCGGTGGCCAACTTGATCCGCTGTGCTTCGCCCCCTGAAAGCTCCGTCGCTGGCTGGCCGAGCCGAAGATAACCGAGCCCGACCTGCTGCAGCATATCGAGCGATCGATGCAACGGCGGCTCATCCGCGAAGAACTCCCAAGCCGCATCCACTGTCATTCCGAGCACATCGGCGATCGATTTCCCTCGATATTTTATCTCAAGCGTCTTCGCGTTGTAGCGAGATCCATGGCACGTCGAGCACGGTGCGTAGACGCTCGCCAGGAACAACAGTTCGACACTCACAAAACCTTCACCTTCACAAGTCTCACACCTACCCTTGGCAACATTGAACGAGAATCGGCCTGCGTCGTACCGCCGCGCACGAGCCCCTTTAGTCGCCGCGAACAACTTCCGCACGTGATCAAACAGCCCTGTATAAGTCGCCAGGTTCGACCGCGGCGTGCGTCCTATCGGCTTTTGATCCACGCGTACCAGTCGCTTGACTTGTTCAATCCCGCATACGATTTGTCCCTTCGTCGTAACAACCGGGTCCTCGTTGAGCGGGTCCGCCTCCTCTTCCTCTGCCGTCACTTCATTTCCCAGATGCTCGGCGACAAGTTCTACGAGCGCCTGACTGACAAGGCTCGACTTACCCGAGCCAGAAACCCCAGTCACAGTTGTCAACAACCCAATTGGGAAGGCGGCATCGAGACTGTGCAAGTTGTTGCGCGACACGCCGGCCAACTTGATCCAGTCCTTGGGCTTACGTGGGGTATGCGCCACTGGAGTTCGTCCGTCGAACACAAAGCGGGCAGTCAGGGAATTGGCAATGTTCAATAGCCCTTCCGGCGGACCGCTGTAAAGCACTACGCCGCCATGCTCGCCAGCTGCGGGCCCGATATCTACGATCCAATCTGCATGACGAACGACATCAGGATCGTGCTCGACGACGAACAACGAGTTGCCGGCCGATTTCAATCGGTCTAGCGCTCTTAGCAGGGCCTTGGTATCGGCGGGATGCAGCCCGGCCGATGGTTCATCGAGAACATACGCTACACCAAACAAGTTTGACCGAACCTGCGTTGCCAGGCGTAGGCGTTGCAATTCGCCGGGCGAGAGTGTGGGTGTGGCCCGTTCCAATGTGAGATAACCCAAACCGAGCTCTAGCAAAACTTCTAGCCGTGCTTCAAGGTCCTGCGTAATTCGCTCGGTAACGAGTGCCTTCTCCGGATGCTCCCTCCCCAGCGTTTTGAGTGGCGACCCATTGCTATCAGTATACGGCCGCATCACCTCCGCCAACCGCTTGAGCGACAAACGAGACATCTCCGCAATGTCCATCCCCCCAAACTTTACCGACAAGGCGTCAGGTCGAAGCCGCTTGCCGTGACAAGCCGGGCATTCAGTACCCAGCATGTACTTCGACACTCGCTTCTTCATCAATGGGCTTTGCGTCGTTGCAAACGTATGTAGCACATAGCGCTTAGCGCTCGTGAAGGTTCCCTGGTAACTTGGCTCCTCCTTCTTCTTAATTGCCCGTCGTACCTCATCCGATTCATACCCCGCATAGACCGGCACGACCGGCTGCTCCTCGGTAAACAGAAGCCAGTTGCGATCTTTCTTAGATAGCTCGCGCCAGGGACGATCAATATCGAAACCTAGCGTCACGACGATGTCCCGCAGGTTCTGCCCGTGCCAAGCAGGTGGCCAGGCCGCGATCGCGCGCTCACGAATACTCAACGAATCGTCCGGCACCATCGACCGCTCGGTAACTTCATACACGCGGCCCAATCCGTGACACTCGGGACAAGCGCCTTCCGGAGTGTTCGGCGAAAACGCTTCCGCGTGAAGCATCGACAGCTTGTTCGGGTATTCGCCGGCCCGCGAATAAAGCATGCGAAGCAAGTTAGACAAGGTTGTTACGCTGCCGACGTAGGACCGCGTGGATGGCGAACCTCGCTGTTGCTGTAGCGCCACCGCAGGGGGCAAGCCGTCAATCTCGTCTACCTGCGGAACGCCCATCTGATGAAACAGCCGGCGCGCATAAGGTGCGACTGACTCCAGATATCGCCGCTGTGCCTCTGCATACAGTGTGCTGAACGCGAGCGACGATTTACCTGACCCAGACACACCCGTGAACACGACCAGTGCGTCGCGCGGTATTTCGACGTTTATGTTCTTAAGATTATGCTCGCGAGCACCCCGCACTCTAACGAACCCTTTAAATCCGTTCGTCAAACCTCCAGCATTCACATTAGTTCGCGTCCGTTGCATGCGTCTTTACGTCTGTGTTAGACGAATTCCCGTTAACTTACGTCAAAATGCGCCATCACATCGGTAACGAGTGCGGCGAAGCATAACGCAATTGGCATACCACTTGCCGAACCTTCTGGGGCCAGCACTCCTGGGCTGAGGTCGTAGTTCAGACCTCAGTTCAACTGTGAGTTATCGACATGACGTTTGCCAGCAGGTTGTACGAGCGAAGTCGCGCCGCGTGCTCGTAGATTGCCGAAACAACCATCAATTCGTCAACACCTGTCGACCTCACAAATGCCTGTAATCCTACCTGGACAGTTGTCACGGAACCGACAAACGCATACTTAAGCATGCTGGAAGCTTGCACGGCTTCCTCTGGGCTCCAGTAAGTGTCAATGTCATCGATCGGCGGTCGAAGACGGCCAGGTTTACTCCGGACTAGGTTCGTGAACTGTTGTTGGGCTGATGTGAATAGTCGACGTGCCTCTCGATCGCTTTCCGCCGCGATGACATTGACACCGGCCATGACATACGGTTGCTCCAGCTGTTTCGAAGGACGAAACTCGCTGCGATAGATTTCGATCGCCTGCAGCAACGCCGCGGGGGCGAAATGAGAGGCGAACGCGTATGGAAGCCCCAATAGTGCAGCAAGCCTAGCGCCAAAAAGGCTTGATCCCAAAATCCAGAGCGGCACGTTCAGGCCTGCCCCTGGCACTGCCTGTACTGCCTGATTCTCAGCGGCTGGTTCGAAGAAAGCTTGCAGTTCCAAAACATCATCTGGAAACCTGTCCGCGCTCATTGGGTTCCGCCGGAGCGCGTGAAGAGTGCGTTGGTCGGTACCTGGTGCACGTCCCAATCCAAGATCGATCCGCCCCGGATACAGAGACTCCAGCGTTCCGAACTGCTCCGCGATTATGAGCGGCGCATGATTCGGAAGCATAATTCCGCCTGCGCCAACTCGAATGGTTTTTGTCCCACCAGCCACATAACCGATAGCCACCGCCGTGGCAGCGCTTGCGATACCGATCATGTTATGGTGCTCGGCCAACCAGAATCGCTCAAATCCCCAGCGTTCCGCATGTTGAGCAAGATCAAGGCTATTGCGAAGCGCATCGCCCGGCGTCGAGCCTTCTGGAATAAAAGCTAAATCAAGAATGGAGTACCGCGGCGTCATCTAGCACACTGATCCGAAGTCGATTGGCGGGAACCACTCCTAGATTGTACGCGTTGCCGCTCACTTAACCGTCTGCGTACGCATTTTCAAGTCGCGAAAACTCCGTGGAACCGTCGACGATGGTGCCACCTCATTCGGGTCAATTGACTACTGACGTCAGGCTGGCCGGGCGCGGAATCAGTGTTTTATTCATAGCCGCCTTGCGTACTTGCGGCTTTGCTGTCTGAAGGTGCACTTTGTACGGAATTCGTTTCGTTTGAGCGCTTGCCCCACGCGGGATTTCCAATTCGAGCGCTTCAAAACCAAAACACGTACTTGCCACAGCCCAAACGAAAAAGGCAGCCTGATTTAAACACCTGAAGAAGTACGAAGAGCAGGATCGTAGCGCGCCCCACGTAGCAACCAGCAATACGTCTCACCGAGTCGTTGTTTAGGACACTTGGCCTTTTCAAGTTCCAACTAAGAAGATGGTGAGCTGTTCAGCCGAAATGTCTCAACAACTCGTCACGATACCGTCACGGCGAGACACAACAAGACTCGACCGTTTTTAGACCGCCGGGCGGTTAGTGTCATCTACTCCTGAGTTGGTCGGCACACGACAAGCGTTCCGAGACTGAGGCGTGATTGGTCCTTCGCGCTGAAATGCACCATCAACGGAAGAATGTTGGAACACTCTAATCAAGCTAAGGCCAATATATTGAGTACGTCAGACGACTTACGACCTAACGGGGGCGTCTGTCTACGTAGCCGGGGCTGGGCAGGTGGGCCGGTGCGCTGCAGCGAGCGCCATGAGCGACGCGAGCGCTGAGCAGGCGGTTAGTCATCTAGGCCGAACTAAACCGGAGAGGACTGAGATCGCGTCATGAAAGCTTACGAATTGCAAGGTAACTTCGGCGGTCGCATCAGTTTGATCGGTATCCTGTACGGGGGTGAACCTGTCGATCCGCTTCCGGTAACTCATGAACGGCGTGTGCGTTCAAGGCAAATGCGTCGGCAGCCGCGCGATGTTGGAGACCATGAACAGCGCCTTGGTTCTTCACAAACTCCGACCAATCGTGGACAAGGTGTTTTCGCTTGCACAACTCCCGAAGCTCTGCGCCCAATGGAAAGCGGTTCGCACTTTGGCAAGATCGTCCTACGTCATTGAACGAGTCCAGTGTTCCGCCGAACTCTTCATTGTAAGGAGCTCGGATGTTGATGCCGACATATTTGCTTCTCTTTTCGCTAACTCAAATGCGCCCCATGAGGAGCAGCACAACCAGCACAATTACAATCAGTCCCACGCCACCGCTCGGACCGTAGCCCCAATTTCGGCTATGACCCCAGGTGGGCAGCGCCCCGAGCAGCAAAAGTATCAAGAGCACAATCAGAATCGTAGAAATAGAAATCATTTCAGCTCCTCGTCAAAGAAAGTGTCGAACCCAAAACGTAGTCTTCAGTGTCGTAGATTGGAAACTACGTTTTCTGTTCATTACAAATTCATTCCGGTTTCACGTTTTTGTTTGCCTGACCGTCTGCTTTGGCGTCGCGAACCCCACCGGTCAGCTGCTTGGCCCTAGCCGATACTATCTTGGCATCCTGTTTCATTTTGTCCGGATCGGCGTCAAGGGTGATGCTAACCTTGTTGCTCCCCATGTCAGGGACTGAACGCGAGAACGCGAACCACCCTCGGTAAAAGCCGAGACCCAAAACTAGGATCGTCATCGCGACCAGGACCGCACTTAACCTCTTCATGCTTAACTCTTTTTCGATGTCGTATTCGTGTCGGAAAACACAACTTCAAGCAACTGCGGATGACCTCGCGACAATCATGTTGCTCATCCATGGCGGTCGTACCAGATTGCGCGAGGTCATCCATGCTGCGGTGGCTCCGCCTCTTCATTTCGATTCGATCCGCACTACGGATCGCGTTTAACTAAACAAACTCTGAGCAATGCTATATGGGTAAGTGCGAATCACCTGGAAGGGATTGGGATAGGACGTTGCCGTCCATTAAGAACACTTGCACTGTGGTGCCCGTCGTGAACATGTGGGTAACGCTTCCGCTGCCTGGATCGACTTCGGCGGCTGCTTCGCGGACTCTCCGACCCGTGATCCTTTCAATTTCTTGACGTAGCGAGGCGACCGAATTTCGAAATAACTGTTGGTGATACTCGCGCAAATTTGCGGCGCCCTCCGCGCTTTTGGCGAGCGTCTGCTCCGCCGGCGACAACACTTCGTGAAGCGTAAACACAAGGGTGTCTTCGCCGACTGCGACGGTCACATTCGAGGGTGCGCGGCCCGTCTGCTTGGTCTGAAAATCTCTTGCCGCGTCGGCCAGTTGTTGAGCTATGGTTAGTTCGATCTTGTCCATTTGGTTCGCTCAAAGGTAATCCGCTGCAATGCCGTGGCAAGAAACGAAAAAAGCCGATGCGGCGAAACACCCCGGGGGTATTCCACCGCATCGGCTTACTCATTAACGAGCCACCCGACCCAGCCGGGCTGCTCTTTAGATAGTCATCCGAGAACTTCTCGTAATCTCACACTGCAGCCGGCGGAAGTTCAACAACGACTGCATCTACCTCTAGTTCAACTATACGGTTCAGATTGTGGGTTACCAGCCCCATTCAGCGACCGTTTTGCATGGGTTAAGATACGGATGAGGCAGTTACGCAGCATTCACAGACAATTTTTCGCGCCGATCGGCCATTCGTTGGTTTTAGATTTTGTTCGAATTGCGCCACGTTATTGAGATGCTCTATGAAGACACGGGGAGAAATCGAAGCCGCTATATGCAAAGGGATTAGCCGCTTTGAGCAGGACTATATGGGTCGCGGACCCAAAGACATACATGCCTACCTTATCGATGATCTCCTGGTTGTCCGCTTAATAGGCGTTTTAACGGTGGCGGAGCAGCAATTGGTCGCCTCGCTCCCTGCTGAAAAGGGAAGGGATCTACTGAAGCAGGTTCGAGTTCATCTCATCGAAACAGCGCGCCCGATTATGGAGGCCATGGTCACCGATGTCACCGGCGTAAAGGTCGTCAGTCTGCACCACGACATTAGCACGACTACAGGTGAAGAGGTCGTATTATTTTCGCTAGCCGAGAACCCAGACGTTCGGGAAACTCGGTAGGATGCCAAAGCGATAGCAGCTGAGTGGGACGGGTGGGTGAAATGTCAGAAGTGCCGCGTTCATCGCCGGTAGCATCAAAGACTACAGATGGTTTCGGCGGCTGGCTGGTGTTTCTGAAGGCGCCGCCGCCCATAGAAAGTCCCATCAACTTATTGACGCGTGGGATGCACCGACAACCCACCGATCTAGAAGCGTTCGTGCGGTCGGCGTTACGGCAAGTTCTGTTGGTCCTGATGGATGCACCGACATCAAGTGTCCCAAAACTCATCATCGCGGCGATCTCTGGTACATATATATAGTGTCGGAAACTCATACGATACCTCGGAATGAGATCTCGGGCCGTTCGGCTCCAGGCACTCGGGACTTCAACCGGAGACTATATGGACCCCCTTAACCGATTCGCCTCTGTCTGTATACTTTAGAAATCAACGAAAACGCGGAGTTGACTCAAGAGGCAACTCCGCGTCCTAACCCGCCGTCACAATGCGTCAGCGTGAGCTGTCGTCGCGAGATCTACTCGCTTGGCGCGCGTCGGACTTTTCCATGAGGTCCTTCGCTTGCTTAAGGTGCTTTTCGACGACTGGCTTGGCTTCTTTAACCATGCTTTGGAGGTCGCCCGTGGTTTCGTCGCTCAGGACTTCCACTGCGGCGAGCATCTGCATGTGACCGCCGATTTGGGAACCAACGTAAGCCGCATCAAATTCGTGGCCCGTTTTACCTTCGAGTTCCTTGCGCATTGACTCGGCACAACGTTCGTTGATCTTGCGATCAATTTGCGAGCGACGGTCGTTAGTCTCGTGCGAACCGACGAATTGTTGCAACTTTTCGACCATCTTGGTGTGGTCTTTCACCATTTGTTCGGCGAACTGCTTCACTTGGTCGTTCTTGGCGTGATCAACAGCCATCTTTGACAGTTCGACTTCGGCCTTGTTGTGGTCGAGCAGGCAAGCGGCAATCGCGTAATTCAGTTGCTCGCCTTGTTGGCCGTTCGCTGATTGCTCGCCAGGCTGCCCGTTTCGCTCAGGATTCGATTGATTCTGATTATTGGGCTGCCCAGGTTGAAAGGCGCCTCGGTCGGTTCCCGGGTTCGATTGTTGGGCGAAGGCGGCAGCTGACAGGAGGCAGGATAGGCCTGCGGCATAGAATCCGGTTCTCAATAACATTCTCATACTTATCAACTCTCAATCCTCAAAGCGTTCAAACAGCTAGCAACAACACATCGCGAGCAATTCGCAACGTACGTTGCAAACGTGATACCGTCGCGCCGCGGGCCAGTGCGACAAACCAGGAAGGTGTTGCGGCGAGCAAGACACGCTCTGACTTTGACTCCCGCCCGCTAGCGGAAAAGTGCCTTTGCAGTCGATTCGAAGTAATTTCGAAATCTTGCAGTTTGTTTGTCGGGGATCTACAGAGCGCCGATTGATGGTGTTGCGACGCACATGGTGACGCTGCACGCTTCAGCGGTCGCGGCATTTGTGGCGAGTTATCATTGCGCGCGACATCGTTGGTCTCCAACGCCGCCGGCGACCGTCCAAAGTCCAATTCGTACCAACCGACAGCGCAAGCTATGCGTCCTGCCGGATTAAGACTGATTGGCACCAACCAGGTCGCAGTGGGCGAGCCTGCCTTTAGAATAGTTGGCAACAAAGTCAGGTGGGCTGTCGGTTCCGACGCTCAGATCGCTCTCGGACACGCCCACCTGTGTCACTTTGAAACCCGCCGCTTCGCTATTTCCGCCTTGCACGTGCTTTCGCCTTCTTCGTTAAAGAAATCCATGTCGGGGCATGATCGCTGCTTTTCTCCCATCCCCGGACGTCGCGTTCCACGCCTCCTTTGCTCAGGAGTCTAGCCGCGTGCGCATTCAGCAAAAAATGGTCGATCCGTATTCCTGCATTACGAGCGAAAGCATTTCGAAAGTAATCCCAGAACGTGTAGATCGTTTCGTCCGGGTGCAGAGTTCGGATAGCATCCGTCCAACCCTGCGAAAGAAGCTTTTGATAAGCGGCTCGCGACTCAGGGAAGAATAACGCATCGTCGACCCAGCGCTCTGGCTTATATGCGTCCAGATCAGTGGGAATAACGTTGTAGTCGCCGGCAAGTACAACAGGCTCGTCGCGAGCGAGCAGCGATTTCGCATACTTGTTAAGTCGCTTAAACCAAGCCAGCTTGTAGTCGAACTTCGGTCCCGGTGCGGGATTGCCATTCGGAAGATACAAGCAGCCAATTAATGTGCCGTCGATAACGGCTTCGATGTAGCGGCTATGTGTATCGTCGGGATCTCCCGGTAAACCTCTCCGCGTCTCTTCCGGTTCACGGCCGCGGGCCAGAATCGCAACACCATTCCAACTCTTCTGGCCATGCCAGATCGCTCCATAACCGGCTTTCTCAATCGCCGCAGCAGGGAACTTTTCATCTGGGGCTTTCAGTTCTTGCAAACAAACTACATCGGGTTCTGATTCGCCCAACCAACGAAGCAATACGGGCAGCCGTCCGTTGACACCGTTGACATTGTAAGTAGCGAGCTTCATTTTCTTTCCCCACAACGGCGCTCTGACTGCGATAACTTCACTTTCGCGGTTTACATAGCTTCCAAGCAGCCGCTTGCAAGATCTCCCGGTCAGATTCGCTGAGTCGATCGCCTCCGGCAACAATTCGGACGGGATTCATTTTCAGCAATACGGTCATGAAAATGCACGCGGCAAAGTACGAGCCAGCGAGCGACGGATGGCTCTGATCGCGATCATAGAGTAATGGTTCGTCGTGCTTAGAGATAAACTTCTGCCAAGCAGATCCGACGGGTATTACAAGCGCACCGACTTCCTTACCGATTACGTTGTAGGCGTCAGTGATTGCCTTCTGTGATTCGGGTGCGAATTGCCTTGCCCAAGTCATGTAAAGGACAATCTTGGCCTTCGCCTGCTCGGCTGCCTCAGCGAAGAGCCGCACGTTCTCTGCCATCCGCGAAGCATTCTTTATTGGTAAAGTGCTTTGTTCTTGCAGTACGACATAGTCATACTTACCGACACCGATTGCTTCACTTGCTTGTCCCGCGTTCCAGTGCGTTCGCAACGAAGCGCCGCCCGCGCTGATCAGCTTGTGCCGAACACTTATGTCGCGTTCGGCAGCCACTGCGGCAAGCATTCCCGGCAGATCGTTGCGCTGCGTAAAGCTATTGCCAATGAAGAGTATGTCGAGGGGTGTCTTCTGCATAAAAAGGGCCCGGTCACAATCGAGTATTTAATCATGATGCCGCAATCGGACCCTAGAGGGTAGAGAGGCATTATTCGCTCTGCTCACCCGCAGGCAACCGCGACAATCGCGACGCCGACCTGTTATGAGTCTCCGGCACTATCGCCCTCGAAACGCTGACGCATCCAGCTCGTGCTCACGCTGGAGAACTTTTCGAAAACCGTAGACGCGAGCACTTTTTACCATGGCCGAGTCGTAAGTGCGCCCAAAGACGGTATGAAACTTGCCCCTAAGCTTAGTGTGTCGCGGTATTACATGCGGCGAATTGGCCGCTCACCCACTACTCAATGAGGAAATCATGGCGAGCACCACTGAAGATAAATTTGCTGCTGCGGGGAAATCCGTTGCAAATGGCGTTGAACGGGCCGTGGAATTCGTAAAGGACAAAACTGGGGTAGGCACCCCGCCGGCGAACCGCGGCGTTGCCGGTATCAAAGACGGGATGGACGTGATCGCATCGTGCGGAAAGAAAGTTGGGGTGGTTGATCGCGTTGAAGGCAACGCGATCAAACTTACCCGTAAAGATAGCCCTGACGACCAGCACCACTTTGTTCCTACGGGCTGGATCGGGCGGGTCGACAGCCACATCCACCTTACTAAGAACTCCCAAGAGACGGAGCAGAATTGGAAGTCAGACGCAACTTCCTGTAACTGCGCTGGATAATGTCTGGGCGAACCTTCTCGCGTAAACGCAGCCCGAGCCGTTAGGTCGGGGCTGCGTTTTTTATTCGAGCGGAAGGGACGGGGCGGGTGCCGGGCCACAATTCAGCGTCCAAAGGCTATGTATTATTCCACTGAGACTAGTCTGCCGACGTAAATAGTTAAGCGTCTTCACGGCAAATCCGCCGGAAGATTACCCAAAATCCGTTTTGAGACGGTTGCCTCAATTGGCTTAACCATACCAAAGCAACTCTCGCGCAAGTTCACCGTGCTTTTAAAATCAGCGCGGCCTATTTGTTCGATGGAGGAGGTGCTTTCACAGGTTTTGGCTTTCTAACCGGCTTCCGCTTGATGGACTGAGAGGCGTGTGGACGCCGTTTTTTAGTTAAGGGCTCGATTTCGACGGTGCGATGTTTTGTATATGACGTTCGAAGGGCGTCTATGATCCGCACGTCCAGATATCCCTCGTGCCCAGAAGGTTCTGGTTTTTTATTATTTAATACGCAGTCGGAAAAATAAACCAATTCGGCAGCGACTTGGTCTCGATGCTCGAAGGTCGTTGTCTTTGCTTTCTCATTGCGAGAAATCGTCTGTTCAATATCTTCGTTCCACGTATAGGCAGGGTCCATCTTTAGAACGCCTTCGGTTCCGATAACGCGATACTCGGATACTTTCTCTTCTCCGAAGCCGCACAGAAATGTTGCCAGCCTGTTTCGCGGGAATCGCAATGTCGCGCTTACACCTTCGGGGACTTCTTTAAACCTGCGATCCTTGCCTCGAATCGCGAATGCGGTGACCTCAGTTGGCTCGGATTGGAACAGATATCGAGCCGCATTCAGACAATAGATACCAATGTCCTCAAGTGGCCCGCCACCAAGAGAAAGGTCCGTCCGAATATTGTCGGCATCCACTTGCATCGTGTGAACCGACGTAAACAGCCGCGCGTCTCCAATCTTGCCTGACTGAATTGCTGTGATTGCGGCCAAATTTCCTTCTTCGAAATGCAGGCGATACGCAGTCATTAAATGCACTTTCGCCTCGCGACAGGCTTCAACCATTGCTTCCGCATCTTCAACTGAATAAGCCAACGGTTTTTCGCATAGAACGTGTACGCCAGCTCGTGCAGCCGCCTCTGTGTATTTGCGATGCTCAGAATTGGGCACAGCGATGTACACCGCATCGATGTCGCCAGTCGCTAAGAGGCCTTCATACTGCTCGTAGTCGTAGGTCGGAGCGCTGTATTTTCGGCCGAGCTTTTTTGCCTTCTCCGGATCACCGGTGATAAGGGCGGCAAGTTCAGCTTTGTCTGTGGCATTCGCAAACGCCGGCAAGATCGCTGTCTGGGCAAAATTTCCGAGGCCCACGACTGCGAATCGTACGGTCTGGCGTTTAGAAGTCGACGTGAAAAGTTTGGTCAAGAGATTCATTGGAGGTCCTGCTTCAAACTCGTCATTCCTGTTTTACGGTTTCAATACAACCTTAATGCACCCGTCTTCTTTATCCCGAAACTTTTCGTACGCCTTCGGCGCATCAGCCAACCGAACTCGATGTGTGATCACGAACGATGGATCGATCTCGCCAGATTCAATCTTTTTCAAGAGCGGCTTCATGTACCGCTGCATATGTGTCTGCCCACTCTTCATGGTCAGGCCTTTATTCATGAAAGCCCCCATCGGGATTGCATCTGACGTCCCCGCGTAGGCACCCGGGACCGAGACAGTCCCACCTTTGCGACAGCACATGATTGCCTGAGCTAGGCTATACGTGTGATCCGCGTTTAGATGCACGGATGATTTAACTTTCTCCACCGCGTCCTTGAGCGCACTTGTGCCGTGCGATTCGCAACCTACCGCATCAATACAACGGTCAGGGCCTCGACCCTTGGTCATTTCCTGGAGCTGTTCGTAAACGTCCTGCTTCTCAAAATTGATCGTCTCGGCCTTGCCGTGTTTCGCCGCCATTTCGAGGCGCTCAGGAACGCAGTCGATGGCTATAACCCTGCCGGCACCAAGTAACCATGCACTTTGGATTGCAAACTGCGCGACTGGTCCACAGCCCCAAACCGCGACCGTGTCGCCTTTTTCAATGTCGCAGTTCTCCGCCGCCATATATCCGGTGGGGAAAATATCGGAGAGGAAGAGAACCTGTTCATCTGCCAGGTCAGATTCAATCTTCAGCGGTCCGACGTCTGCAAATGGGACACGCAAATACTCTGCTTGCCCGCCGGGAAACCCGCCCAGCATATGCGAGAATCCGAACAATCCGGAGGGCGAATGGCCCATTGCTTTGCGGGCCATCTCGGCGTTGGGATTCGATGTGTCGCAGCACGAATAAAGCTGTTTCTTGCAGAAGTAACAATCGCCACACGCGATCGTAAACGGTACCACAACCCGGTCGCCGCTTTTCAAGTTCTTCACGGCGGGACCGACTTCCACCACTTCGCCCATTGGTTCGTGGCCTAATATGTCGCCACTTTCCATCGTAGGCATGAAGCCGTTAAAGAGGTGGAGATCAGAACCGCAAATACCGCTGGACGTGATTTTGATAATCGCGTCTCGGGGTTGTTCAATCTTCGGATCAGGGACGCTATCTACTCGTACGTCACTTTTCCCGTGCCAACATAGAGCTTTCATCGAGAGTCCGTTTCGGGCCAAAAGACCCGTTGAATGAAGTGAAAAATCGGAGAGACGGAAGTAGCTTCAAATCGTGTCCTCGGCTCTACGAGCGTTCCCTCCGGCCGCGGAAGGTACGGCAACGCGGCCTTCGCTGGCTTACGACAGTCTACGACTCACTGACGCACCTGATACTTCGCTGTTGGCCACCGCCCGTCTCTCCGGTCCTGGTTAAATGAGGAAGGCAACTAATGCAAACCTTATACCTCGCGAGCAGAGCGGGTTCGGAATGCTTATTGAAACCAAGTCCAGACAAGAACGATGGCGGCTATCGCCATTAACACCGTCGTCGCCCAGCCCAGGATATTCAGTAGGCGACTGTTCGTATGATCGCCCATGATCTTGCGATCGTTCGAGACGAGCATGATTCCAACCAACAGCGGCGCAGAAAGAAATCCGTTGATCACAGCAGTAACAAAAAGTGCCTTCATCGGATTCACACCAAGATAGTCGATCGCGAGTGCGACAAGAGTGCAGGCGGCCATCACCAAGTAGAATTCTTTGGCTTGGCCGGGCTTTTCATCGAGTCCGCATTTCCAGCCGAAGGCTTCGGCTACGCTGAACGCAGCCGATGTGGTGAGAATCGGAACGGCCAAGACACCCGTTCCAATCAGCGCTACAGCCATCAGCACGTACGCGGCGTTACCAGCAACAGGCTTCAAAGCTTCAGCCGCCTGTGTTGCGGATTCGATTTCTTTCGTGCCGGATTGGTGCAGTGTCGCGGCCCCGGCCAAGATAATGAAATACATCACAACATTCGATAACAGCATTCCGGCATTCACATCCCACACTGCATGCCGGAGCTCTTTTGCTGATGGATTGCCGGGTTCAGCGCCTTCCTCAGCCTTCTTTTCTTCAACCTCGTGGTTCGATTGCCAGAAGAATAGGTAGGGCGAGATTGTCGTTCCGAGAATTGCCACGAGCGTGGAAAGGAATTCGCTGTCTAACTTAAGCGTGGGCACGAATGTGCCGTGAATGACTTCATTCCAGTCGGGCTTAGCCAAGACTGCTGCCGCAATGTACGCGAACAGCGACAGCGTCAGCCAACGAAATACCTTTTCGATTGTTTTATATGTGCCCCACACTTGAACAACGAGAATAATGAGGGCAATCGGCAGAATGAGGATTATGATCGGAACAGGAACCAACATATTGATTCCCGCAGCTATGGCCTGTAGATCGGCTGCTGCATTGATCGTATTGGCAATTAGCAGGGATATGATTGCCAAATAGACGAACTTCTTTGGAAAGCTTTTCCGCATCACGGCTGCGAGACCGCAACCGTAGACCAAGCCGATTCTGGCACAGATCAGCTGAACGCCCGCCATCAGCGGAAAGGTAATCAACGCCGTCCACAGGGTAGAATAGCCGAAAGCAGCGCCAGCAATTGAGTAGGTGACTATCCCGGAAGGATCATCGTCTGACGCGCCAGTAATCAAGCCGGGACCAAGTGACTTAACGATTTCCTTGAATGACGAGGATTCATTTTTTTCTTCCGACTCAGAACCACTCGTCATAGATCACTTTTTGGCGCTAGGCTTAACGGCGCCGTCCTCGGAGTAGGCTGGGGGCACATAGAAATTAATCGTTCGCAAGCGCTGGCGACCTGTGTTTCGGATCTGGTGAAGTTCGCCTTTTTCTATCGTCAGTAGCGAACCACGTTTCAACGTCACCGCAGTTTGAGTGCCACCCGAACGGATAATAGCCGTTCCAGTGCCGGCGAGCACGAACAACCCTTGCTCAGATCGGGGATGCTCATTGCTAATTTCATCGTCGCTGGTTGCTTTTGGTGCGAGCGTCATCATTGCTGCTTGTGCTGCGCGAGTGCTCGCAATCACATCAAATTCCCCGCGATATTTCGATGTTGGGTTGTGCTTCATAGTATTTACGGCCTCACCAGTTTTATCCGCTCGCCAACTAGCCAACTTCGGCTGTCGCTTTGACTTGCGGGAGGCTTTCCCCGCTGTGATTATGCCGATTTCGCCGTGGTAATTCTCTCTGCTTAAAATCCAGGTTCAATCACAACAGGCTGCTTGGCAAACGGTGTACCCTGCCTCCCAACCCAGTGAGTCGGAAGCGCATAGGGCAAGCCATTAAAGCTAGATATGGAGTGACGGAAGTAATTTGAATCGCTCGCGACCAGCTTGGCTGGGCCCGTTCCAAGCCTGGTCGGACAATTGTTCTGGCCGAGCAGCACCTAACTTATTAGCCTCGAACCTGGCGAAGCTCTAAACCGGTTGTTGGCTCTACCAGTTTGTCGGTACGACGTTTGCAATTGCGTCGCCCATTTAACGAAGTCACTTACTAGTAGGAGCCAGCGATGGAACTGTCATCTCTCGAAGATCTCTTTATTGACGAATTAAAGGACCTTTACAGTGCTGAGACCCAGCTGACGAAGGCTTTGCCAAAGATGGCCAAGGCGGCGACTTCAAAAGAGCTCAAGGCCGGTTTTGAGAAGCATCTCAAACAAACCGAAGGGCACGTCGAGCGATTAGAGCAGATCTTCGAAGAGTTGGAGGCCTCGCCACAAGGGAAAAAGTGCAAGGCGATGGAGGGCCTGATCAAGGAAGGGAAAGAAGTCATCGAAGAAGACGCGGAGCCGGAAGTAAAAGATGCAGCGCTGATCGCTGCGGCACAACGCGTTGAACACTATGAAATTGCCGGTTATGGCTGTGTCCGTACTTACGCGAAGTTGCTTGGCCACGACTCCGCCATGAAATTGCTCCAGCAAACATTAGACGAAGAGGGCGATACGGACAAAACGCTGACCAAATTGGCCGAAGCCATCAACGTCGAGGCAGAAGAGCCTGAGGATCAACAAGAACCACCCGCTAAGGCAACGAAAAAGAAGAAAGTGAAAAAGACTAAACGCAAAGTCGCACGCGTATAGTTTTCGAGCGCGTGAACATCGGACAATAACCGGCGAGGGGATAAAAATCGCAGCCAAGCCGTACTGGTCGAGATAATCAGGTTACGACGATAGGCCCAGCACTCATTTTTCCCTTCGCCGTTTTTTATTTCGCCTTGGGGCGTCTTCAATTGTTCGAAAAGAATATTGCAAGGAGGTGCATAGTTAATAGGTGACTTGATATGGAACTACTGAATTACCACCGCAAGCGAGATTTTGGCATCACGAGCGAACCTAAAGGTGGCAAAGCTAAACCCCATCGTTCGCTCGTCCTTCTCTCGATCCGGGGACGAAGCGCTTAGCAATGCACGTCGAGGATCATCCATTAGAATATGGAGATTTCGAACGCATCATACCCGAAGGCGAGTACGCGGGGGAACGGTGCTCCTTTGGGATAAAGGATCGTGGAAGCCAGTCGATGATGCCCGTAAGGGATATCGGGATGGGCGTCTCAAGTTCGACTGTTCTGTGAGAAGCTCAATGGACGTTGGATGCTCGTTCGAAGTGTTGAAATCTCTAGAAGGATTTCAGGAGCGATTGCAGAAGGAAAACTAGGTTGCCTGGCGGTCCTGTTACGGTCGCGTACGATTCTGCGCGGTAACCGGTCGTTGGCTCTTCCAATCCGGCTCCACAAGGCCAGAGCCGCCTTTCGACGTCTTGTCGCGCCCATGTCGAATCCTCCTTTGTTAGCGAGTTAGCGTTACTCAGGACACCCCCTCCTTGAGCAGTGGCGCGCGATGATGTTGGCAGCCTCGGAGTACGTCTCCGGTATTCAACTTGGCGGCGAAGGCGCGAACAGCTGAGTCAGAAACTACGTCTGATGGTACTTCATTGATCAGGATTTCGCGGCGGCCGGGCGACTCGAGCTCGGCAAGCGGATTGGAGTCGATGTAGCCCTGGCGCTGAGCCCACTTGATACTCCGTTTGACGGCGCGGAGGCAATTCCGCTGCGTTGTCGTGGCGATATCCTGGCCGTCGACCCATTCCTGCACATGGTACGGACGCAGCTCATCGATGGTGAGCTCTGGATAGCGTCGGCAAAAGCTCTGCAGCCGCCACCAATACCACTGATAGGTGCCCGCGGATCGATGCAGCTGCACCCACTCGAGAAACCGGTCGCAGAGAACCACCAGGAGCTGCGCCCTGAAGGTCCGCGCCGCCGGCGCCGACGACTTCGGGGCAGCCGTTAGATCACGGTAGAGCGCGAACGCGACGTCGCGGTCCGGCCCGAGATTAATCTGACGCCCATCGATCCGGACGTACCAGAGCTGACGGGATTTACGAAAAACGGTTTTGGATAATGAGGCATGGCGAACCCTCCGGCTTGAGGAACAGAACACACCGGAGCGGGCCGAAGGGCTCGCGCCCCCGCAGGGAAGCGGGGGTTTATTTCTCTGACAAAGTTCTCTGACAGGCATCTACCCGTCGTCGTAAGTCTAGCGCGCTCGGCAGGATTCGAACCTGCAACCCCTGGTTCCGAAGACGCGGTTAGTAGCTGTGGTAGTGGAGTCTCAACCTCAAATCATACTATAGTTTATGACTCGTATCTCAATTTGCAAGGACACGCAAACTGATGCGAAGAAATGCGGAATTAAGCAGTGTTACGGAACGGTTTTCCGTATGTGTCAGTATCGCATGACAGGGGAGCCGCAACCTTGGCAGGCCAGCCTATCGAAACGTAGTTGTCATGACGCGATGCGCGGGACGTGTATCACGAGACATGTGGCATGTTGTTAGTGGCAGATGGTCGAAGATTTACAGCTGTAGACAATCCGTTAAACTACGCGGATCGCTGCCGGCGGACGTACAATGGTTAGTTCGCATGAGGGGATGTATCGAGCCATTGTCTAATCGCTGGCCAGCGGTAGCTTCCGGACGTTGCAACTCGGCGGCAGCAAGGACGGTTCGTCATGAGCGCGATGCGCAGTGCAATGCGATCATTCCGATAAGTGGTCGGTAATGACCTATGCCGGCTGACGTAAATCTTTTGGACTTCGGAGCGAAGCCCACCGCAGCTGAGCACTGATATAAGCGAGCGCTAGCATCAGCAGCGCCAGGGTTGGCGGTTCAGGCAAGGGGGTATAGACACTCGCGCCCGCCCCGTTTGATGCGGTTCGACCGAAGTTCGCTCGCCAAACTTGGTAGTCAGCGTCGTTCACAATGCCGTCGCCGTTGCCGTCCGCGCCAAAGTAAGGAAGTACGGTGGTGTTGAGCGTATCGCGCCATGCGACGTAATCATTGGTGTTCACAAGCCCGTCACCGTTGTAGTCGCCCTGGACACCACTAATGGACTGCATGCTAAGAATGATATCGTTGCCACCGGCGCCCGCTGCGTAGTTGATGCCGAGCGTATAAATTAGCCCCTCGTAGGCTGTTCTCAGGGTCGAGCCGTTGGCGAAGGTACCAACGATGGGGTCGGTGCCGTCGTTTGTCAGAATGAGATAGGTAGCGCCAAAGCTTGGTTGATATCCGAACACCACACTCAGGACTCCGTCGTTATGCCCGTTCGCGCCCAGCAGGTCGACAACGCCGGTAACCGCGACCGTGTCGCGAGTTGTGAGGGTAGCGAGGTCAATTTCCAACTTGCCGGAATCCATGGTGTACCCGCCAGTGATGTTTGTTGTTCCCACGGTATTTCCCGGTGCCAGCGTGCCACCGGATTGGACGAATGTTGCTCCCAGGTTGATCGTACCGACTCCCTCGAGCCGGCCATCGGTAAAATTGACGCCAGCCGTTCCCGAGCCTTTCGACAGTGTTCCGCCATGCAAACGGAGCGTGCCACCAGCTAGGTTGACCGTTCC
This sequence comes from Planctomycetota bacterium, assembly GCA_013286045.1. Taxonomy (GTDB): domain Bacteria; phylum Planctomycetota; class Planctomycetia; order Pirellulales; family Lacipirellulaceae; genus JABDGM01. The sequence continues at coordinate 43,525 of JABDGM010000007.1, forward strand.
TTTGCTGCCGCTCGCGTTGCCGAGTGTCACGTTTCCGTTAATATCTGCAATTCCGCCATTCACTACGCTAAGCGTTCCAGTTCCTGAGTTGCCGATGGTCAGATTTTGAGCAATCGACCACTTCGATCCTGGGCCGTCGATAGTTGCAGTACCAACAGCGCTGGATGACGCCCCCATGATGGCGGCGGGCGACGTAACGCTGCCCCCCGCACTAACGTTCAAGTTTCCGGTTCCACCGTTGCCCACGAACATTCCGAAGGAGTCTTTCCACTGACTACCGACGCCGCTGACGAGTACATTGCCAACAGAACCGTTCAACGATCCGATGTTGCCATTCGTGTCGCTGGCAGTTGCGCCGCCGGTGACTTCGATATTTCCGGTGCCGGACGCGCCGACGATGAAATCTTGGTAAGTGGTCCAACTGGTACCCGGACCCGTTAGGTGCACCGTGCCATTGGAGCCAGCGAAGTGGCCAACATCGGTCGACGTGGAAATGACGGCCAGGCCTCCGGCGATCGTGAGCGACCCGACACCGTCGTAGCCTGCACCGAGCATCGCGAGTGAATCGCTGGTGAAATGAAACGTGACATCGTGATCGGTCTGGCCGGATACTTTAAACGGTTGCCACGTTCCGCCAGCCTTTGACAATACGACGTCGCCGTCGGTGACCAAACCGTTGGCGTAGATGTCGCCGGTTCCTTGCAGCTCGTCGGCGCCAGCGTAGAACGTACCCGTCGTCAAAACTCCGTGGTCGAAAATGATGCGGCCCGTTCCGTACAAATTTTTCCCGACTGACGTGCTTATCACTGAGGAAACGTGCGCGCCGTTCAAGATACTAAGGCTGCTGCTGAAAGCGAGTGTCAGGCTATCGGTCATGGTCCATGTGGAATCTGGACCATCGACGGTCACGTTACCGATGCCTCCGGAGCTATAACCAAGCGAGCCAGCGCGAGAGCTGACATGCGCTCCATTCGTAATTTGTAAGCCGCCCACGTATCCCGAAGCGCTGTTGCCGATCTGGAGATCACCCGTGGAGGTCCAAGCCGAGCCTGTCCCGTCCACGATCACCGTCCCACTCGATTCGAAGCCAACAACGCCGCTAGTGCTCGTGACAACAGCGCCGTTAGTGATTGACATGCTGCTTGGGGTGCCCTCGCCAATTCGCAACTCACCGCTGTTGTTCCAGGTTGACCCAACGCCATCGACTGTGACCGATGCTCCATTGCCAACCAAAACCTTTCCGACCGAAGCACCAGGCGATGTGACGTGCGCGCCGTTCAATATTTGCAACGAACCCTGGGTAATGTAGAAGGAGAAAGTGTTGTTCCAAGTCGAACCGGCGCCGCTTACGATCACCGTGCCCGGGTGACTACTCGATCCGTAGGCACTGCCAACTTGCCCTCGCACGTCGGTCACGTGCGCGCCGCCAGTGATGCTGAGAGAGCCTTGCCCCGAATAGCCGACATCCAGCTCGTTTGTAATATTCCAGCTCGTGCCGGCGCCATCGACCGTGCCGATTCCGTTGCCCATCTGCTCGTATCCGAGATAGCCATACGTTGAGGTCATGGCGCGGCCGCCGGCGATCGTAAGCGATCCGGCCGCGTCGTAACCAGCGCCGAGCACGCCGGTGCCATCTACATTCAAATTGATCGTGATGTTTTGGCCAGTGTCGCCGTTAACGACGAACTGGCGCTGCAGACCGTTCGCCTGGTCGAAGACGAAGTCACCATTGGTGACGAGACCATGAGCGCCAAACGTTGCAACCCCGCCGATCTCCTCGAGGTGCCCAATCACGTCGGTCGTCGAGAAGGTTGAATTCGTGAGAGTGACGTCGTATCCATTGCTATTTGCCGGCAGCGTGAGGCCTCCGACCGTGGCTTGCGAGTCGGTAATCGTTAGCGGCGAATTCGAGTCAGGAGCGATAGAGACACCACGTTGAACATTTAGCTGAGCGCCATTTGTAATGGCGGCACTGCTGCCGCCTACTCCGACCAAGAGTGTCGAGATACTCCAGCTAGAGCCGGGACCGTCGACCGTCGCGGTTGATTGTCGACCGATTGCTACGCCAAGACCGCTCGCACTTCCGCCGTTTGTTATCGCGAGCGATCCACTGCCGGACCCGCCGATCTCCAAGTCAGTACTACTCGTCCACTTCGACCCGGCGCCATCGATTGTCACTGCACCGATCCCACCTTGGGTGCCGATGCCAGAAGAATTCGAGCCCGTGTTTTTGAGTTGTCCGCCATTAGTAATTTTAAGCGTGCCATTACCTTGATAACCCACTTGTAGAAAGTTGGTCATCGTTAGGAGGGAACCGGCGCCATCGATGCTTACGCTACCCGATGATCCGGGTTGAGACCCGACGTACGGAATGTTGGCGGTGACGACGCCGCCCGAAGTGATGTTGAGCGTTCCGGTTCCCTGTTTGCCAACGAAGATAAGGCCGCCACCGGTCGTCCAAGTAGAGCCAGCGCCGTCGATCGTAGCCGTGCCGTTTGAACCGGGGAGGTAGCCGATGTAACCGAGGCCCGCCACAACATCACTGCCTGCATTGGCCAGCATCGTGCCTGTGCCGGATTGGCCAATGTACAACGTGCTGCTGAGCGTGGTCGTCGCTGGATCTGGCGTGACGTTGCCGGTCGTCGTGATGGAGGCGAAGGCTTTGTACGGGAATACAAGACAAAGGGCAAGCGCGCAGAAGCAGCAGTAGAGCCGGCTCACCTGCATACGATGTCCGTTTGGGAAGTTTGTGTTCAGCACCTACTAAGTGCCCAGTATAACACGGGAAGCGGAGAAATCGCGTCGAGTCTGGCAAATAGAGTCAGTGGAATTGCAGCTAATTTGCACATTAGTGACGCACTTTGAAGCCGTCCCCCGCTTCGCTTCTAGCTGCGTAAGGTGGGCGTGTCCTTTAGCTCCAAAATTCGGCTTCAACGTCAGGTAGTACTGAGCTCGCACGGTGCCTAAACCGTCGATATCGGTCGTACAGGTCGTACTGCTGCGCTTTTAGTAAGAAATTAATGCTAGGTTTGAGATGGCTTGGACATGGTCCGAATTCCGGTGAACTGAAGCCCGAGATTACGCAATGTCCGCTCGACGTATACTCGCCTCTTTTGCGTTGCTGTTTTTCGCCGCCGGCGCAACCTCGGCCCATCCGCTGCAGAGCAAAGATAGCAAGTTAGAAGTCGTTTTGCCGGACGGCTGGGAAGCGGCGACACTGCCAAACCCTTCCGCCAAGCTTCAGGCAAAATGCCTTGAGAAGGCTGCTTTTTGCATTGTGATCTCGGAATCGAAAGAAGACTTCGGTCATAATTCCCTAGAGGAATATGCCAAGATGATTTTGGAGCTCGAAGAGCATCGGTCGAAATTGGAAAATCGATCGGTCAGCGGCCCAAAACTGATCAAGCTAAACGGCGTTGACGCAATCCAGTACGAGATCCGTGGCACAACCAAGAATCTTAAGCTGCACTTTCTGAAAACCTTTATCGAATCTCCGACACGGTGGAACGACGTTATGTGTTGGACGACGCCGTCACATTGGGAAGAGTTGCAGGATGACTTCCAGCAAATAAACGAAACGTTCAAGGTCAACGACAAGGGAATGGGCAAGTAAATTGTGCCCGATTTGCGATGCTGTTCATCGGCGAAAAGAAAGCAGTTGCCCGGCGAAGTTTTGGTAAACAGCCGCTGCTAACACTTATACTGCTTCTGGCCGCGTGGGGGGGAAGCGCGCGCTATGAGCAATGCTCCGCGGCGGCAACGAGCACATCGACCTCAGCAAGCGGCACGGGTGCGTCTGCCTCGCACAATTCCGATATTGAAAAGCGGGTGCTTGATTTTCTTGCGGCTGGAAAACAGGCAGACGCCGAAATGCTGCTGCAGCACGAAATAGCTCAAGTGCCGGTAATACAGCAGGCGATCGGATTTCTAAACAATGGCGAGCCAACCCGCGGTTTGTCACTTGCCAAAGCGAACAGTGCCAAGTTCCAAGAAGCACAGCGCATACTCTTTTTGTACGGTGCCTGTTTGCGGAGTCGATTCGACGTGTATCAGGCTCGGCACGTGTTTCTAGTGACTTATGACCGCAATACCCCTACCGGAATATGCGCTCTGTTTGTACTGCACCTTGATTCACTTGACCGTGATCCGGCCAAACATGCGGAAGCCTTGGCGGTGCTTAAAGATCTAAACACGCTGGTCGAGCAAAATCCGGATGACGTCGTGATACGATGGATGCTGGCCGTCGAGTGCCGCACTTGGAAGCAAAATGCGGTTGGCGTAGAGAATTTCAAGCGTATCCTTGAGAGCTGGCAGCCTGGGCCAGTGCTCGTCCATCAGACATATGCCAATCTCCTTGACGACCTCGGAAGGTCTGACGAGGCGCTCATCGAAAGAAAAAAGGCCGTGGAGATGGAGCCGTCGGGCTGGAGCTACGATGGTCTTGCAAATACGCTCGCGAACTTAAAGCGCTATCCAGAGTCAAATGAAGCGCACGCAACTGCCGTAAAATTAAATCCAGTAAATTCTTCCCACTTGGCGAACTGGGCATCACATTTGAACGATCAAGGGAAGTTCCCTGAGGCAATCAATAAAGCCAAACAAGCAATTGAACTCGATAAGAAAAACACGAGGGCTTGGTGTACGTGGGGAAAGGTCCTTGAGGCGCTAGGAAATCGTGAAGACGCATTAGAAAAGTACAAGAGCGGTCTGGCGATTAATCCAAGTGACGCTTGGTTTCAAAAGAAGGTTGCCGAATTAGAATACGACAAATCGAAATAGTCGCGTATGGGCCACGCTACGCTTGGCACGAAAGAAAGGGTTTGCAGAGATCGAAACTGATCTTTCGCAATAGTTACGGAGGCAAAGGACTCAGTCATTTCCATGCACTTGGAGACAACTGTACGAAGGCCGCCTGCGAACCACACGGCGCAACGGACCGTTCGGGCTAAACGCCCTTCGACTCATTGATATGTGCGGGTACCCGTCCAGCCATTCAGTGAACTCTTCTATGGGGTAATGTCGTGTTGCGTAATGAGGGCGTGTCCGAGGGCGTCCTGAGCGTCGGCGACCTAGAAAGCACAGAGGTTAGTCGCCAACTATCCTGGAGGCAGACATGCCAGCCGCGGGCTGGCATGTCCTTCAACTCTTCCCAATTTGGCAGGACACACAGACTCCGCTGCCGGTTGGTACGGATCGAACAATGGAACAGTCGACGGCGGCGTTGGAGACTAACGATGCCGACGACACTCGAATCTCTCGTAACCAAGTACCGCCGCTCGGGCAGCCCAGCACAACGAACGCGCGAAGAATACGCCACAACGCTTCGCAAGTGGTCACGTTGGGGCGGAGCCATTCCATTGGAGCAGTTTAGCAGGAAAGAGATCCGGGAGTTCCTAGACTGGGTCCACGAAGATGCCACAGCTCGACATGCTCGGAATCCAGGCCGCACTTCGAATAAAGTGCGATCACATCTGCGCGCTGTGTTGTCGTGGGCTTGGGAGCAAGACCTGGTCGATGCTCTTCCGCGATTTCCACAGATGAAACCGCAACGCGATGTTGCAGGGAGGAACTATCTAACAAAGCCCGAACTCAACGCCCTCTACTTCGCGACCCATCAGTTGAAACGTCCGCGCGGTTGGAACCAAACGTTTTCGATCGGTGGTTACTGGCGCGCCGCCCTCGTTGTATTCTTCAATTATGGCGTTGATACCGGGACAGCATGGAAGACACTACCATTTCACGAGCCAATCCTCTGGCGGCACATCTCATGGGATCGACGATCACCTGATCGTGAAATCAAAGAGCTCTGTCCCTGGGGCTGGCTCTTCTATCGACGTGTGAAAACCGACAAAACGTACTGGCGGCCGATGAACCGCACAGTTCGATTGCACCTCAAGAGCATTATGCCCGCCAATCCGGATCTCGATGCTCCAGTGTACTTCGGCGGTGGGACTCGACCCAACAACCGATTCCGATTGTTGTGTAATCTTGCCGGGATACCCCCGAAGAGCAGCGTTGAATCTGGCGAGCAGGTGCAGTAACTTGGTGCGACGATTGGCACGTTTGGAGTCCATCCCTTCATTCTACCGCGCACGTGGTTAACGTGCCGTCCACACGATCAGCTCCAGCCCAACGGCAACGAGCGTCGTGGCGATTAGGAGTGTGCGGAGTCCAAAGTGGAATGGAACGAAGGGCAGGACTGCTACCGTAGTAATCCCAACCGTTAGTACCCAGAACGGCGCGGCGAGATATACGATTCCGTTTCGCATTTTCAATCCAGGGCGAATACCTGAGCCGCCCGCGTCCGTAGATTGTAGGAACCATCCTTTAGGTCCCATTCCTGGAGTGGGTGAAGTTGATAGCGGCGCATATATCAGAGCACTCGTAACACTGTCGGACTGAATTCCTAGCATCCACCCGCTTGCGTCAACGCGATGAAGCAGATCATTGGAAGCGTAGCTGCGCACCCACAACGCAACCAGCAACACGCAAGCGATTCCCCACACCACCGACCACGCAATTCGCAGCTTGCGGTATTTCACGGCGGCTGTTAATGCGCTGATGGAGAATAATCCTAGTTCCGCCAAAGCCACGTTGTAGACCAGCAAGTAAGGGCTACGAACGCCGTGAGCGCCATCATCATCGACAGGCTGAATCGGCCGCGCTTATCAAGTAGCACGAGAATCATGATTCCAATACCTAACGGCCCGGCGTTTACGCCGATGGCGGCGGCAAGCCCTAATACGAAACTGAATACGGCGCTGGACATCCCCTCATCCTAGTACCATGCCGATCGCGGCGACGCCCAGCGCTACAACTACGCCCCGAAGCCTTCTGTTGTTGCTGCTTTCTATAAGCTGCATTTGCGAGCGCTGGTTGTCCCGAATCTCGGTGAGCAACGGAACTATGGCTTCCTCGTTATTCATGGCACCAACCTACCGGGCGGGTTATTGAGTCTTAGTTTCCGCTTTCTCTGCGTAGCGTTTAAGTGTGCTGCGAAATGAATGTATTGCGGCAGGGAGGGCTGTCGCGAGGGCCACAAGAACAACTGGCGGGGCACTCGCCGTGAATATACCCAATGAGATCGCGATGGGCTTTTGGAGCTGCGGCACAAATAATGTCACGACAAACCCTATGAGGATTACCCCCACAAAAACGAACATCGCTCCGATGCTGGCTGTTATGTATCGCATCTAGCTCTCTCAACGCTTAATCGGAAGAACAGCAATTCTACCGCGCGCCAAAAAGCCCGCCACCGGGACGCCACACGGTCGAAAGTGCCGATATGAAGGCCGCCTAGTGTATCGCCCACACGAATCGCCCCAACACGAGGGCAGCGAGTGTCATTGCGAGCAGAAGAGCACGGAGACTGAAGCGACTCGACCACCAAGGAAGCCACACAATCGTCGCGACTGTGGCATTTATTAAAAGCGCCAACCAAAGTGAAAGCTCTACGACGATTCCTGCTGGGCTCGATGCGACCGCCAGCCCATTCGGAATAAGAACTCTTATATGGTTATTCTGCCACATCAGAAGATTGCGCGTCGCTCTCGGCATCTGATAGAAATAGACGTTCCAGTTTGCAAGATAATCGCTATACCCCGCACTTAACCTCATTCGCCCGGCTGCGTTGGAGATAGAGATATTCCTTCCGCCAATATTTCCCCTCAGTTCGACTTGCCACCAATGACTTAGCACCCACAACGCTACCAGCAGCACCGCCGCGATCCCCCCACGTCACCGACCACGCGATTCGCAGCTTGCGGTGTTTCATCGGTCCGAGTGACGCGCTAACGACGAACCGTTCGTTATCGGATTGCACCTGAGCGTGCCGGAGTAAAATCTCCGACGTTCGACGGCGGAGTCTTTGATGGGGGTGTAACTCGCTGTGTGCCGAATGACTCTATTCCTTCTACTAACGTAGCGCCATCCTTTAATGAGATGGAAAATCTTCTCGCTCGCGTAGTACTCTTATCTCCCTTCTCACTTTGTGTGGTAAACTCGACTGGCGAATTCTTCTCGCCATCTAGGACTATAATTTCGCGAGTTTGGTTGAGCGACACGCCCGACGCCCTACCTGAAAACGAGGAAGATTCAACAAGCACACGACTGGCACTCGCGGAAATCGTGATTGCATGCTGGTCGGTTTCGATCCCTGTTGCTGACGCTGCGCAAACAACTGCAAAATAGACGGTTGTCATCAGAATTCGGAACATGCTAAACCTCCTGCGTTAACCGGAGTCGAGACCGACACTCACAGCATTTTAGCTAAGCCACACGATCAGCCCCAGCCCAACGGCAACAAGCGTCGTGGCGATTAGGAGAGTGCGTAGGCTGTAATGCACTAGACCAGCGAACGACGGAAACGCGCCGCATACAACTACGCACAGCGTAACGATCCAAATTGGAACATAGAGTTCAGTCACGCCGGTGGTGAGGCGCGCATAGTAGGGAGTCAGCTGCGAATAGGATGCGTGGCTTGGCCCCAAGTGTTCGAAAGCGCAGTAGCGAACTTTTGAGATTGCCCCAAAGTTAGGATCTGCAATGACACCGAGAAAGCCAAAGTCTGAGCCAAAGTAAAATTTCGCTTGGGTATTCTTGAGATTCTGCATGCCGCACACTCGATCGGCAACGTAGTAACTGCGCACCGAGAGTGCAATCAGAAGGACGCAAGCGACTCCGCAGCCGGCCTGCCAGGCAAACCGCCAACCGGAGCGAATTCGGACATTCTTCAATTGACGCAATGCGGCGCGGAGGGTGGCAAGCAGCGCGCGGGCGTTGCGGCGCAACGGGATGTGTGGCGCTGCCGCGAAGAACGCCGACAGGAGTACAAAGTACACGTGCGGTCCAACGATACCTAGGCGACCGGCCAAGCGATAGAACTGGAAGAACGGCGGAGTGATCGGGAGCTGAGTCTCCTCAAATCGAGCCAGCCGGTCGGCTGTCGACTCGTGCACTAGCTGCCAATGGAACGTAGCGAAACCTGCCGGCGGCACATTGAACCCGAGGCGACCACGCCACGATTCAACGATGGTGTCCCCGGTGTTTGTGGTCAGCGCATCATGCTGCCAAAAACTGCGACTGAGGAGAAGCAGGATCGCGAAACCGATAACTCCCCATACAACCGACCACGCGATTCGCAGCTTGCGGTGTTTCATCGTGTTAGTGCGCTGATGGGAATTAATTTCTTGGAGGGTAGCCACGAAAACTTCGCCACAGAAAGGCCGCAGACAACGCGTAGCACGACAAGCCAGCAGCAGCCCCGAAATATTGGGCGAGCGGCCATTCGTGTAGCTGGACCGCAACTTCAATTATGGTCATGCCGGCTAAAAAGCAGAGCAGGACAAGCGGCTGCGGCGGAATCTTAAAACGGAATAAGAGCATCCCCTCATCCTACCGCGCACCGGGCAGCCTATCGGCTGAAGAATAACAGGCCGATCAAGCCTATGACAATGTAAATAACGGCACGGGCAACATCTAGCCACGCCAACTTCTCCAGCCACGCCGACGACTTCTCCCTCTCTTCGGGACTGAACAGACCCTTACGTTCCGTTTGTGGAATCGGCGGTATGTAGTCGCGGCGCTTGTCGCTCATGGCTTCGATTCTACCGCGCACAACAAAGACCGCCACGAGGGCGGGTGAGTTAGCGGGTCGGGAGAAAGAATTTAGAACTCAGGATTACCAACCCCAGTCCAGCCGCAAACAGCGTGATGGAAGTTAGAGCCATACGGATGCCAAATCTACGTTTTTGCAGTAACCAAGCTGATATTAATGCGACTGCGCTAAAAGTTGTAAAAATACTCTGGGGCCACAAATCGCCGTTTGGTTCAGCCGCCATTCCGATCAGAGCCCCAGCAAGTAACCAAGTCGTATAGCCTAGCGGCAATACGAGTCCGCCGCCCTCTCGCTCACTTCGCTTATCGCCCATACTTCAGCCGCCCTGACGTCTCTCAATCTCATCCAAGCGCTGTTCAACAGCAGCCTGCAAATCCACAATCGTTTCGCGTAGCTCTTCCGCCATCGCGTATCGGTCCTTGCAGATCGGCTAGTATATCGTCAGCTTGTGTTAGAAGCCGATCGAGCTTCGCCGACATTGATAAGAGCTTGGGTCGGAATTCAGTGGTCATCGCTAAATACAAGCGGATGCTGCCGAACTTTAACGTACCCATCGCCTTCCGGTTTCACCCCTACCAACGTTGCGAAGAAATCTTGCGTGCAAATTTCCTGATAGCGTTGCGGGGTAATATGTCCGCACATACTGACAGAAAACCTCACGCGGCATCTAACAAAATCTGACCAACTTCGCTCAGCGATGTTTTGTTCAAGACGTGCGGTGTCATCGCCCATCCCGTTAAAATACTTATCACCAAACGAATGAACGTTTGAAGAATTCAGAGTCCGAAAGAACGACCGAGCAATCGCAAGCGGTTTGTAATAGAAAATGTAGAGCAACATCGCAATAATTGCAGTGCTTACCAGCAATCGGCGTAGCGAAAATCTGACGATTCGCACGAAGTCACTTACCGTCGCGGTAACTTAGAGATAAACTCGCGTATCTCAATATACATAACCGGCTGACCGCGAACCGGATCAATGCAGGTATGCGCAATCCCGACACGGTTCAGCCCCAGTAATTCAAATTGCCGAACGAACCAAAGAAGCGGGTGGCTCCAAATCCGACAAGAACACTTTTCAATTCTTCTGACGGCGCACCGTAAACATCGAATTGCCGCCTACTGACCATGCTAGTGAATCTAGGCGCAAACCTTTCCACGAAGTTCTGCAAATGTGTCAGCGCAGAGTGTGAGTCAGCATATCGTTCGTAGACATGCACGGTTTGGCCATCGTGGCTGACGAACCGCTGGTAACTCAGAACGCCGCGTTCGGTTTTGGTGGATTCGACCATTTCGACCGTGAGCGACAGAAAATCAACTAACTGACCTTCGTTGACCGCAAGTTCTACTCGCCACGAGACCTCGGTGCTCATTGTCTTCTACCCTCGCGGCAACTCAGTAATAAACTCGCGTATCCCAATATACATGACCGGCTGACCCGGAACCGGATCAATGCAGATATGCCGGATTCCGGCTTTTGCTAAATCTGATTCCCCACTCTTCAGCCGATCAATCAGGCTGTCATAATCCGACACCGTATCCACGGCGACTTGAACATTCTTTGGCGGCCCGTGGTGCTGGGTATCCATCACCAGATGGAAGGCTCTGACCGCTTCGATCGACGTGAACAGGCAAAGGCACTCGTGGTTGCTCACGGTATTGCATTGCAGCGATTGACCATCATTACCGTAGAGAAAGTAGCACGGGTAGGTCATTCGGAATTCTTGATCGTCTTCTGGCATAATTGCCGTCGCATAAGGCGTGGTTGGGAAGACATCTCCGAGCGATTAGAATTAAACAGTCGTCAAGGGGTCTTAGTACACGCCTGGGGAACTATCAATGGTCGTTCTTCCGCTCATTTTCTTTCTCATTCATGTGATTGTATTCGCCATGTTAGGCGGCTGGGTTGCCGGGCAGAAGAACAGGGACAGGACGGAAGGACGTTTGCTTCGTGGGATTCTTGGAATAATTGGCGTCATTATCGAAGCTCTGTTGCCAAGCAAGGCGTGATTTCTGAGCAGCGGCCTTACAAACCCAGCCCCAAATCCGGCGCGTACCCGACCAGTGCCGGCCCGTCCGGTCGGTGATGTAGGATCGAACATGATCTCGGTAAGCAAACGCCAGCGATGGCCTCCCAGCTAACGGACCACGTATGGACGATCAAAGAACTGATCGAGAACGCAGCGGCATAACAAAAATGGCCGCTGCTGCCTGTCTTTTCATTGCGATACTACTCTCAATAGCAACTGTAGTCAGACCGGCACCGGTCAATTTTGCTATGGCTGGTCTTTTCTGGATATTTTGGGCAGCCCTATTCTATCGCGGGTCAGCCGTCCGTCCGTCGCGGTCACCGTCCTACCAACTAGGTTGCTTGATAGCGGTTATCGGGGGCTTTGCTTTCGGGGGCGCTACTTTGTTTGCATTCGCCCATTCTATGGACCCGATTGGACCAAAGGCCGATTGGTTCCCGCTAGTGTGTTTCGGAGGGCTAACGGCAATGATTATCGGGCTGATTTGCGTCCTATTCGCGCCGAGATAGGAGCGGAGAAACTAGTTTTCCCACACACTAACTTATCAATACCCGTCCGCTCACTCCGCGTAATCGGATCGGACATGATCCCGCGAAGTACATTTCACCGCAGCCACACAATCAGCCCCAGCATCACGGCAACGAGCGTCGTAGCGATTAGGAGCGTGCGAAGGGAGAATCGAGAGGATGGCCAGGGTATCCAGAAAAACGTAGCGATGATTGAGACGAACGGAAGCAAGTATCCGTAGGGCAAGTAGGTCAGGAAAGTTCCCGCGCTTAGCTCAAGGTTTATACCACGAGATGAAAGCCATTGCGGCATCCTTTCCACCAGAAGCCCAGTTCGCGAACTGAAGCCGTGAGTTGTTGTGTTGAAGTAATAGTCGGGCCTGTAATACAACAGTGAGAGCACTCCGTTTGATGATTGGAGCCTAAAATGAACGCTTCCGTCTCGTTCAAAAAGGATGCCTTCTCGTCCGTAGCTTCGCACCCACAGCACGATCAACAACACTGCGACCAGCCCCCAGGCCACTGACCACGCGATTCGCAGCTTGCGGTGTTTCATAAATCACCTAGCGAACCACGCGATCAGCCCCAGCCCAACGGCGAAGAGCGTCGTTGCGATTAGGAGTGTGCCGAGAGAGAAGTGCAGGCGCAGTTGGCCAATCCACGGGCAGAGGGCAAATAGGCCAAGAGCGAAAACGATTGGCCAAGCCGGAAGAGTTACTCCTCTCAAGTTGTCGTTCCAAGCCCACAACCAACGCGGTACATTCCCTAAACCGCGATTTTCATACGTGTGATATGACCACCCAAATGATTCACCAGGTCCGGCCCCCGAACGGCGCGTGTATTGAAAATCTTCTTGAGTTAAGCCTAGGCTTCCTACGTCAATTGCGAATACACTCCATCCCCAATTCCTACTTAGATAAGTTAATTGGGTGGCCGTCGAATAGCTTCGCATCCACAACACGACTGATACCGCCGCCACGATCCCCCACGCCACCGACCACGCGATTCGCAGCTTGCGGTGTTTCATGGTCCTACCTCGCGAGCCACACGATCAGCCCCAGCCCAACGGCGATGAGCATTGTCGCGATTAAGAGAGTGCGGAGGCCGAAACGTTGCGGTACAAACCGCGTTGCGCCGGCAAGGGCGACAGCGAAGAGCGAAACCGACCAGTATGGAATATCAACGCGCCAGCGGGATGAGCCTCGCGCGAAATAAAATCCCAAAGTCTCATCGGCATACTGTTTCTGGTATCCGGCCGGAGCCGGCCCCGGTCTTCTGATAACTATGACGGAGTCGGAACTTGCGGGCATTCTCGGCGCAATGGCAACCACAACGTGCCCGGAGTCAGAACTAAACTCGGTTCTCAGTTGTACCTGTGGCCGTCCGGGCCAATAGCCGCGGTCCCAAATGCGATAGCTCCGCACCCACAGCACAACCAGCAGCGCAGCCACGACTCCCCACACCATCGACCACGCGATTCGCAGCTTGCGGTGTTTCATTTCGCTTTCCTACTTCAGCCACACGGTCAGCCCCAGTCCAACGGCAACGAGCGTCGTGGCGATTAGGAGCGTGCGGAGAGAGAAACGGTTGCATGAAGCAATCCAGGGAATCGTCGCTATTACGGCAAAAATACCCGTTGGACACCATGTGGGAATTTTAATTTCGGTCGCATCCCATCTGAACCAAGTGAACCAATGCGTCGGACTAGTTGAAAAGAACGTCTGATTTATCCGTACCAATCCTGCATTTCGAGACCACCAGTAAAGATCAGTGTTCTGGAAAATGTTTATATAAATGCTACCTCCCGCCGACGTAACGACGAAGTCGTTAGTGCTGCGCTTGTAGCCGATGATTTCTTGGTACCAATAACTCCGCACCCACAACGCGATCATCGCTACTGCGGCGACTCCCGACGCCACTGACCACGCGATTCGCAGCTTGCGGTGTTTCATCTATTTATTCGCAAGCCACACAATCAGCCCCAGCCCGATGGCAACTAGCGTGGTGGCGACTAGGAGAGTGCGAAGGGTGAAGCGATTGGACCAGCGTACCGGAGGGGCAGCGGAAAACGCCGTCGCCGCAAAAATCAAAAACCAGTCAGGGATGAGAACTGCTGCGCCGCCTGCATCGTTAATGTATGCGAATCGACCCCAGTTTCCAATAAAATACTTCGCGTGCGGTGTACGCGATGGCAGCCTCATTAGCTCCGTTTCCTCGGTCTCCCATTCCGAACCACCACTGTACGTTTTGTCGATTCCGACGCAAATTTCGCCAGGCGCGGAAGCGATTATCGCCGAAGGTGGGCTTGAAATCGGAATGAATACAATATCGCTGATCCGAGAACTCCGCACCCACAACCCAACCAACAACGCCACGATCCCCCACGCCAGCGACCACGCGATTCGCAGTTTGCGGTGTTTCATGGGGCGGCTAATGCGCTGACGGGGGATTGTCTGGCTGCGGCTTAGCCATCCATCGTCCGCCATCTATCTTTTGCACTGAATCAGTAAGGTATTCCGACAATACTTTGTTGACGCTACCCAGGTTGTTAGCGTGAGTGACGCCGCGTCTAGTTGCTTCTCTAGCGATGTCCTTGGCTCGCAGGGGTCCGCAATCTTGAAGGATTGCCAATATCTCCGGGGCTAAAACACGGAGTGAGTCGTACTCGATAGCCATTCGCTCATCCTACCTCGCAAAAAACAGCCCGCCACAAGGGCGGGTCTCCAGACCCGCAAATGCGAGTGCGCAAACTAGAATACAAACAATTAGGTTTCACGTCGCCCGGCTTGCGCTGCTGCCCGCTCAATCGGTTCGTTGATCGTCCCCGCGCGGATCGTGGCAGCGGACGGTCGAAGTATCGAGCGGCATTCATCGCAGCCACACGATCAGCCCCAGCCCAACGGCAACGAGCGTGGTTGCGATCAGGAGCGTGCGAAGAGAGAATCTCCAACGCAGTTGGCGAAGCCAAGGGGCGGCAGACATTGTTGCGGCCAGAAGAATAAAGAACCAATGAGGTGCGGCGACAATGAAGTATTGCGACTGACTCAAACAATGAAAATCAAGCCACTTACTCTTCGCTGGGTAAATGAAAGTGGGAAACTTGTCGCCAGAATAGCTGACAATGTCCAGCGGGAATTGGTTGTCACGATGTAAGTACCAGTCGTACCACTCGACTCGGCCCCACAGTGAATAAAGCTCAAACCCTCGGTCGATACTTGTTCGACCTTGTAACTCATCCCTGCTTGAATAACTCCGCACCCACAGCCCAATAAGCAACACCGCCACGATTCCCCACGCCACCGACCACGCGATTCGCAGCTTGTGGTGTTTCATTTGCACCAGCGCTCTAATAGCCATCCCAAATCCGGCGGCTTTGGCGGATCATAGAAAAGCAACAGTGCGATTACGGCGAATATCACTATGTGAGTAAGGGTTGATAATTCTCATGCCCACTAGCCTACCGCGCACAATGCCCGGGAACTCAGCGAGCCAATAAATAGGCTAATAAAGGTAGATAGCCCACGAGCCATAGCCAGCCGACGACTTCGACCATAAATGCTGGCGTCTCGCTGGTAAATCTCGTGTTAGCACGACCGATGCGGTCGTGCACGAAATCAGGAAACCAAATGAAACACTGCGGCAGCAACAACATGAGGCATACTATTGCTATACCCTCGGTATCCCAGCCTCCCAGAACAATTGAAGTCGCCAAGTAAACTAGCGCAATGGCAAGTGCAAAGACCTTACTGGGTGTGATTTCCATTGTCGGCGATTTATCGGAGATGCTTGGGCAACCCCAATTCTACCGCGCACTAAAAAGCCCGCCACGAGGGCGGCTAGGCCAGTGTGTGGGAAAAATAAATTGATAGATCGAAGCGCCGAGCGCAAGCGTTCCGAAAACAGCGCTCGCAACTAGCATGTACCAATACAGATACGGATTCTTACTGCGATCTGCGTACACTGATTCAAAAACCCAACCGAAGTATATTTTTCCTTCGACAGCGCTATAGCCACCTTTGACAACATCAAGACGCCTACGGCTAGGAAAAACAGCGGAAGCAACTTTGTCACACCTCGCTCACTTCGCTTATCGTCCATACGCCAACCGCCCTGATGCCTCGCCCCATCTCAATATACTCGGTCGGCTGAGCCGTGATGCGGGATTAGTCGCCACGACCACGCGATTCCCAGCTTGCGGTGTTTCATGTCATCGACTTCCACAGCCACACTATCGCCCCCAGCCCTACGGCGACGAGCGTCGTGGCGATGAGGAGAGGCAACGTCGTCACGGAATGCGAACTCAAGTAACCTACCAACGAGGGATGCACGCGACTAGCGAAAGGATAACTCCGATCAGTGTCATAGCTGTTAACAATGTCCGAAGACTGAACCGCCATCGCGCCCAGGAGGCACTGTGATGCGAACACCAAGCGCAACACACGGAATCAAAAAGGCAACGATAAATGCTATTGGACGCATGCGCTGCATTATAACCCGCCAATAGTCATTCTGACTGCGTCCATGGAAGAGAGTGACTGCTATAGCGGCAACTCAGAAATAAACTCGCGTATCCCAATATACATACCCATGCCTCCGCGTGTGGCAGTCTTACGGTCTGTCACTCGGCGCGCGAGCCTCGATAATCTGTTCTGGAGTGGCGCTCTCGCTGTGCGACGGTTCGACGCCACCGCACAGTAAACCTAAGTCCGAGTCGACAGCATCCCGCAGCCCGTGATGCCAGCTTTCAAGCAACGCTTCTTTGATCGCTGCATTGCAAGGTTCATTCGGCGTACTTTTGCGCACCATGACAAGTCTTTGAAGAGGATCCTGCCAACAGTCAGGGAAACAAGTGATCAATTGTCGGCTCTCATCGTCAGGCATTTTTCCCAACGCTTCTGCCGTGTCCCGACAAAGCGCAGAAAGTCCACTTTCTTCGCTCGCGACAACACTCACATCTTTTTCGAAAGCAGCATCCGAAAGATCATTGCGTGCCATATTTCCAACTTGAGCGGCAAACCCGCTGCCGCCGACGCGTGGAAAGGCGGTTTGCAAACCCTTTATAAATAGGTAAGTACCGAGCGGCCCCATCTGCCCGTCGCTTACATTCCGGTCTACCTCACGGGCTCCGTGTGCCATATTGGCATTCATTGAACTCTCAGAGTTGCTAAACAGATATGTGAATGCCGCCTCGCGGGATAACGTCCAGGGCCAGCTTCCTCGCGGAAAGGTTTTGTCAGCTGCGAACGGCACAAACTGAATTACATTCGTGACGAATTTTGCGAAGTCGTCCTTCGGCTCAGGAAGCGAGCTGGGTATGGTGAACGATATGTCGTTCGGCTCAATCGGTCTTGTCTTGTTAGTTACCGCTGTGGAGAACTTCACATCGCATTTCTGCAGCAACTGGCGGCAGCTAGGAAGCCCGGCTGCGAACGATGCGAGTTTGTACATCCGGCATAAAGTCAGATCGTTCTGCATTGCTGGTTGCTTAGCGAGTTGATGAAGGAGAAAGTCTGCCCCGGATGAAAGGACGTGCTCACTATCGCAGTGGTTGGTAATGCCGACGCTTCGCTTATGGATGTCGCTTACGGTGTTTTCGAATGCGCGCTGCTCAAAATGCAAGTCAAACTTGGTTGTTGGCATCCCTTGGGTTGTAGTACCGTGCGAACTTATGAATCTGCCGCTCGGCGCGTCGAAATCCATTTGAGTTCCCACACCCGTGATCGTTAGTACCCCATCATGGATATGAGACTGGTATTCGGGCCGATGGGCCGTATGCACAATCTCCGCCGGGTCCACCTGAACTTTCCACATCCGAGGCTTTTCACCGTCCGCGGCGTTCTTGTCTCCAAAGGTCCATCCAAACATCATGCATCCCGCTGGTTCACCATTGTCGTTTGTGCTTCTCCTAATGGTTAGATGAAATTCCCCTGGTGTCATTAGCCTACTTTGGAATTGTTCGCGCGCTTGCCAGTCAATCGCCGCAAACTCGCCGGATCCAAAGATAAAAGAATGCTCAAGGTGCCAGGTCGATGTAGATCTCGTCTTAATTTCGAATGCGATTCCATGGTCGATGTTGAACACAGACCGGATGTGTAAAGCGCTGTCAGAGTTTTGAACATTCACGAAGTCGACTTCAAGCACCGCATCGCCCCAGGAGGCACTCGGAGTCGTTTCATTCAGGGCCTCACTCGTTTTTCGTAGCACCTCATCGACTTCGTCGAGTGGTTTATCTAATGGCGGCATTGGTGCGAATTCGATAACAGCTATTTTAAGTTTTGCGCCCGCGGGAAGAGTTTCATGTCCATCCTTCTGCAAAGTTGGGAATTCCACGGTGATCTTTTCCGACCAATAGCGGCAGGAATGAGTCAGCTTCGCACAAAGCGAGTCGAAGGCTTGTCCATCCGCGCGAGTACCTTCCTTGATTCCGAGATATTGCAAAAAAAGATCTCGCGAGTCGCGTTTGAGCCCATCGACCTCGATGGCTGTGATTGGGCAAGTAGATAAGTCGCCGCCAATGTCCACCTGCAAATCGGCAGTGCCAGAACTATCGCTCGACAGAACGACCGTGCGGACTGTGGCAAACGGAAATCCGTGGTCGATTAGGGCTAACCGAATCGCGGCATCTAGATCTTCGCGAGCTTTCTGCGTATAGCTAAGGCTCTCGCCCTGCTTCCACAAAGTCACAGACTCTTCGAGGGCCGGAAGCTCTTTCTGGCCATAAAATACCTGCCACTGCCGAGTACGTTGTCGGGTCGTGAGTGACGTAACAAACCTTTTCTCATCGAGTGACGGTGGAGCTTTTACTATTACTCGGCCTTTGCGAACGCGTTTTCCTTCGTCAATGTGTAAGACGACCACATTCTGCTCGTTATCGCGACCCGCTCGCACTTTTGCGTTTGGGCAGCCGGAGTTACGGTATCCGTCCGTCAACCGGTTTTCCAGCGTTGCGAGGAAATCACTAATGTCGTTCGAGGGCCGGGCGGCCGCTTGATAGATTGAATCGCAAGACAGTGCCGTTCGAAGCTGTTCTTCCGGAAATAGCGAGACTCCCTCAATCTTAATTCTCTCTGGGTCGCCGAGGTCGTTTGTCGTCAACCTCTTGTCGGTGACTTTTGGATTACCTTGATTTGCTTGATCAAGATTTGGCCGCGCTTGGCCATTTGAATCAGCGGCGGGCGCGGCAGCCCGCTTCGAGAGATCAAACGGCTGCAATTCACCAAACGGCTCTGACGATGAGCTATCGTTCGAGGGTGGCTCAGCCTCTACTGCTCGAATGCCAACCCCTGGCACGATCGCCAATACCATCAACAACAAAATCATTCGATACGGCATGGCGCATTCCTTAACACCGCATTCTGTGGGATATCCATCGTCACTCCATTTTAGGCCGGTGCAACCCACCCTCCCAATGCCGGTTTACCGCTGAAGTCTCAGTACTGGTAAAAGAGCCTCCAGTAGATGCATGCTTTTGCTGCCGCGTATCTTAGCTGGGATTATTCGAGCAGCGAATTTCCCCAGCATTCAGTGTGTGTTCGATTGGTGTGATTTTGTGATTCATCTGTGTCGAATCCAAAATCAGCGGCGACGACAAATACACGGGCAAAGCGCTATTACGATTGCCAGCAGGTAGAACGCGGAAGGCTCGGGAACCGTTACCTCCGCGTTGGCAGCTAGGGTCGGGATCGAAGTTCGGCCGAAGTTGCTGCGCCACTGGTTGTAGTCGTTTTGCGTGTATCGCGTCCCCAACCCGTTTCGCAACACAACGTAGTCGGCCATGTCGACGACGCCGTCGCCATTGAAATCGCCATATAAGATGGATGTCACAGTAACTAGCGCACTGCTGGACGTAAATTCCGGGATATACGTAAACGGAGTGCCGTCAGCGAGAAACCCGCTCAAAAATTCAGAACCGAAAGCGATGGCAATTGGCTGACCAGCCACAAGATTCGCGATCGGTGTTCCATTGAGTTCGAACCCAGTACCAAAGAAATCGACTTCACTTCCGCCTTCAGCTGTCCCCCCAATGAAAGCACCTTTGTTGGTTCCAGGTGGATCAGGGTCTGTGCTACTGCCCGAGATTTTGACTACGCTGCCGGACTTTGCATTCAGAATATTCACTAACCCGCCGGTCATATTTACGATGCTTCCGGCGTTCGCATTCAAAGAATAGATTGCTCCGCCCTGAATATTAACGGTAGTTCCACACAGCGCATTGAAATTACTGCCGACCGACCCGCCGGTAATCGTCACCTGAGAACCGACGGCTTCTAGATTGTCGCCAATCTTACCGCCGGTCATTGTCAGCGCGCTTCCCCATCCCATCCTGAACCCCTCTCCAATCACGCCGCCGTCTGTGAGCAGCACGGATTGGCCAGACCGAACACTAACCGGCGCGGGCTGCGCCGGCACCTGAATCACAGCAGGCACTGTTGGTAGCGGCGTATAAGAAAGCTGCACGCTCAAAGATCCATTGACAAAATAGTCGTTCAGCTGACCGGAAAACGTAAACGACGTTCCATCTTCTAACGTTCCGCTGAGAACATCATTCGATAAGTTGATTGGCTTTTGCTGACCATCGTAATCGAAGGTGATGGGGTTTCCGTTAAGGCGAAGGTCAGTGCCCGTCACTGTTATTCTTCCGCCGCCTGACAAATTGTGACCGATGGTCCCGCCGGAAAAGTTAAGGACGCTTCCGAAGCCAAAATTGCTTCCTTGCCCAATCGACCCGCCGGTCATGTTCACTGTCCCGCCCGTAGCCTGCACGTACTGCCCGAGGGATCCGCCGGACAAGTTGACGTTGCCGCCGTAGATAGTTGTCCCGTCACCGATCGTTCCACCTGCGATATTAACGGCGCTGCCATCGTTGAGCACGAAATTGCTGTTGAGCGCCCCGCCCGAAATATTTACGACGCTCCCCTTTTCCGCAAAGACGTAGCCGTTGAAGGATCCCCCGGAGATATTGGTTAAGCTGCCGTACGACGCACGATACTTGCCGATAAACGTACCGTCCGAAACATTGACCATGGCGCCGAACGCTTTGAAGCCATCGCCAATTTGTCCGCCGGTAATCGTGGCCGAGCTGCCCCAACCCGCCGTGAATTTGTCGCCTATAACGCCATCTGAAACGAACATCGACTGACCAGTCCGCAATCCTTTCGGCGCAGGATCCTGCGGCAATTGGATCATTGCCAATGACGCAGTGGGCAAGGAAGTCGTGTTCAGCGTGAGTGTTCCTGCCGAAATGTAATCGCCTTCTTGTTCGGTGAAGGCGAATGGCGTCCCATCACTCAGCGTGCCACTTAACGCGGCACCATTTGGAACGTCAATCGCCCGAATGCTACCCGCCGTTTGCAGACCACTGATCGGAATGCCATTTAGCCGAAATTCCCCGCCAGAGATTTTTAGCTGACTGCCGGTGTAAGTTAGAAAGCCGTCCCCGAGAAATCCCCCAGAAATATTTGCAACAGCGCCGGAACGCGCCTCAAACCCATCGCCGATATCGCCCCCAGTAATCGTCACGGCGCTTCCTTTCGCCGCAGAAAAATCGAGTCCGATGTAACCGCCCGATACGTCAACCACCGACCCCTGATACGCTGCCGCTGAATCGCCGACTATTCCGGCAGAGATTTTGACGACCGAACCTACCGCTTTAAAACTATCTCCTACCCGCCCACCTGTGATTTTAACTGCGCTACCCCAACTGGCGGTGAATCCGTCTCCAAGCTTTCCACCAATGCCAACAACGACCGACTGCCCAGCATGAAGCCCGCTTGGTACAGAATCACCTGGCAAATGAGATACGTTCGGTATAACTGCAGGAATTGCCGTTGTGCGTAGAGTCAATATGCCATCGGGAAGCGTATCGCCATTTTCAGAAACATTGGCTCCCGTAATTGCGAAGGGCGTGCCGTCAGTTAACGTTCCAGTCAGAAGGCTACCTGCCGGAATATTAAATCCCATTGAGCTTCCCACGCTCGCCAATCCCGCGACCGGAACCCCATCGAGTCGATAGTCTCCCCCAGAGATATTCAGCTGACCTGCAGAAAAGCTCTCGAACGACGTGATAGTTCCACCAGTAACGTTGACGGTCCCGTTTTCGACAAACACGCCCGGAACAATTCCACCGGAGACGTTCATCACGCCAGTTACAAAGGCTTCATAGTTAATTTTGCCACCCGAAATGTTCGCAACACTTCCTTGGTTAACGTTGAGAAAACTATCGATCACTCCGCCGGACATATTCAGCGTCTTGGCTCCCCCAAACCCCTGTCCGACGTAGCCACCACTCAAATTGAATACCCCTCCCCCGACGCCCGAAAAGCTCCCCATCGAGCCGCCAGACATATTCACAACGATTGGGTTCCCACCAGTGGATGGTGTGCCGAGCGGTGGCAAGTAGCCCGCGCTGAATTCGTCGCCAATCGATCCGCCGTAGATATTGACCGTGGTACCGCCATCGGCGTGGAAGAACTCGCCGATTGATCCACCGAATAAATTGACAGTGATATCCGAATCGGTGCCCAGCGACGAACCAGCATGAAGGTCATAGTCCACGGTGCCGCCATACACGTTGAGCTCAATATGACTATTGGGGCTTACCGGCTGAGCTGGCCAGGTTGGAAGATAAGGCGTTCCAAGGGACGCGAAGGCCCCAATGCTGCCACCGTCGAATACGTTAACTTGCGTGTTTGAGGGGACCCCCGAAAAAGTGGATATGTCTGGGGGAACGTTAATGATGGTGTCAAAAGCTCCCCAACTCGAACGACCAAGAACTAATAAAAGCACTGCCGCGCCAAACTTTGATCGGACTCGACCGACTCGCGCGCGGCACGACTCCAACTCCACGCACTTCATCAGCGTTCCTCGTCCGAGCCGCGAACAGAAGTTCCATTCTTGCTCGCGGAAGCTCCTCGCATCTTCCATGATCAAATCTCCACCGGCACTTCGCGGCGCTCCCAGTGATCGTCCTAACCAAGAGCGGCGATTCTACTTAGTGCTATCGCTGAGGTCAGCGCTGATTTGCATCCCTGTAACGAGTGGTTTGAGCGAGGGGAACTAACGAAGATTCGCGTTCACAGAGGTTTAGTCGAATACGCGGGATATTGCGGCCATTCATTATGGGTACAAGTCGGACGACGACGATCGTTGCCACGGTTACGAGTGGCACGATTACGTTGCTGACTTTGCCGGGAGCCACATTTGATGCTCGCGGCGGCGCTGGTGGATTTACCGTCACGAATGCGAACATATACGAAGGATCGAAGTTCTTAGACCCGGCGCATCGTTGCACGATGAGTAACGCTTTTAAGGTCTACTTTGATCTAGCCGATTTGCAATTCGGCGCGAGCGCGGCTTCGTATTTGACGGTTCACAACTAATCGCTCTGTTAGCTTAGAAATAATAAGAGCCCTCGCCAGTTGAGTCTGGCGAGGGCTTTTTCGTTGCAGCGGAGTCGCTGATGATGTCATCTAAAAGGACAAACGATTGGCCACCTCTGAGTCTGTAACTGCATATCCCCAAGGTCCGGCCACGAGATTGATCGTCTGCGTAGCGTCTTCAGGTCGGTACGATTTAAAATTCCAGCGAGAATCTGGCGGCTGGGGTTCTGCGACTGCAATTAATGCTAGGCAGCCATATTCAGAGTCCACCTGCAAATAACCGGACCGGTGGAACCAACCGTAAAACAAGTCATGCGTCGAATAGCTCCGCACCCACAACACGCAGAGCAACACCACCACAATTCCCCACGCCACCGACCACGCGATTCGCAGCTTGCGGTGTTTCATGGGTTTATCGTTTACATCGGTTCACGCACAGAGAATTGCGGTTGCCGCTTCAACAAGTGTATCGGCACGCACATCGTCGCTAATAGCCTTTCCGGGAACGGGCAACCCATCGGCTAAACCGCCGTATTCTTTGGCATCAATCCATATGCTTAGCTGGCGTGAGGGATGTTGTAACGAAATCATCAGTTGGCCACGGCTCAAATACATTCCGGCCTCTGGGTTCGGTCCTCGCCCTTGCAGGTATTCGATCAGTTCCAGGAGCATCCGGCTGCTGGTGGAGACAAGGCGGTCTGAGGATGCTGCTTGCTCTCTCAGTTTGGGGTTCAGGGCGAATTGTTAGCAAGCAAAGAAAATAAAATCCCACTGCTTAGCCGACCAGTGCACGGGTTTGCAGCAAACGTATGGGGTCCATTTTGGTAGAATTGGCGGTATGCGGTTCAGTCTATGGTCACTGGTGGTCGTTGTAGCACTGATGGCCACGTATTTCGCATACCTGCGATCGGCTACGCACGATCAGCGTGGGGCGGCTTTAGTTACGCTAGCGCTTTTCACAGCGGTGCTGGTCTACTGCGTTCGCAGGAATCTGCTGGACGATGGCTGATCGCTATAATTGCGGGCGGGAATCAGCGGCGGAAGTGGACAGAAAGAATCCCACATGGAGACTTACCAGTGCCCGCCCGTCCGGTCGGTGATTTAGGATCGAACATGATTGGGGCAAACAATCGCCAGCGATGGCCAGCAAGCTAACCGACCACGTATGGACGATCAAAGAACTGGTCGAGAGGGCGGCGAGAAGAGATTGTGCAAGCTTCGAGTCAAAACTGCGTTTCTGTTGCTGATTTCTGCTACGGTTGCCGGCTGCTTTGGAGACCGCGCCGCGGACCACACTCTATTAATCCATCAGCTTCAAACCACAAACTCTCCCAGCGGGCAGTTCCAACTCGACACGAGCCAACTACCAACTGGCGCAATCGTAAGTCGCAAAGAAATTGGCAGCAAAGGAACTCCTGTTACGTCGTTGGAGATTGACCAAAAGTATCGAGTTCGCGTCGTGCTTGTCCCTGAAAAATGACGCCAAGTAAGACAGAAATATTTCCACTCCCACACACTAACTTACCAATGCCCACCCAGTCACTCTGCTGCATGGGGTCGAACATGATCCCTGTACTATGAAGCAACTACGCGATTCGCAGCTAAGTGGTGAGCCACACGATCAGCCCCAACAACACGGCGATAAGTGTCATTGCGATTAAGAGAGTGCGGAGGCTGAACTTCGAGGGCGGGAAGAAGCCAACTATGATAAAAGAAATGGTTGGAATGATGATGCACCAGAATGGTGCCTGGACCGCCAGACTATTGGAAGACGAGGTCCAAACAAAGCTTGGAGAATCGTAGCTCGCGGCGCAACTCCAGAATTCCCAGCCGTGCCGGTATGTCGGCTTGTTTTGGAAGGGGTCGAATGTTGCATGATCGAACTTAGCCTCGGCCATGACGGGATACGCACGGTTGATGAAAATCTCGCCCGCGTTTGAGCCGACGCTGGTGAGAACAAACGCATTATCAACACGATCAAGCCAATCTTCACACCAATAGCTTCGTACCCACAACGCAACAAGCAGCACCGCCGCGAATCCCCATGCCATCGACCACGCGATTCGTAGCTTGCGGTATTTCATCTTCTATCTCGCGAGCCACACGATCAGCCCCAGACGACCAGCCATCGACGCCTTTTCGCCGATCGTTACGCGTTGCGTGATTTGCAACGGCTTCCATTAATTTACGAGTCTCTTAAAACCATTCCATGATCTTGAGGAATGAAACCGATTGGAAAAATAGTCTTAGAATTAAATGTGGCGCTAACTAAATTGCAGCCGTGGAATTTCGCGTCCGATAATTTAGCGTCATTAAATATCGCGCCGGAAACTCCCATGTTCCCTACCCCCAAATCGCAATCCTTAAAGCAAGTCCCTACACAAGTCGCATCTCTAAAGGACGCTCCGCGAAGATCGTTCGCGTCGAAAACAGCTGAAGAAAGATCCGTACAGGTGAAGCAACTCCAATATAAATCGCATTTCCGAATTAGGGCATGCTTCAGCGAAGCGCCGACGAAAATTGCACCCTCAATAATTAAATCCTCAAACAGTGCGTCGTCCATTATTTGATCCGAAAAATCGAACGAACGCTCGAATTCATTGAACTCTAATATGGTTGCTCCTAATGTTGATCGAATAATCATGCAGTATCCCCAGTTAACCGACTCTCCCGCCGACCGCGCTGAGCGAGAGCTAACGTAAACACCCGTCGAGCCATGGTCGATCAAGTTTAGCCATTGTGATGCGTCAACGCAGCCACACGATCAGCCCCAGCCCAACGGCAACGAGCGTCGTGGCGATTAGAAGAGTGCGGAGGCTGAAGCGGTAGCTAAGTGTGTACATCCACGGCACTACGGCAAGCACCGTGGATGCTCCGAGTACAGCCCATTGTGGAACGATGAGGATGCTCGTCCATCCGTTATAGAATGTAACGGAACCTGCCGACCCGATTAGCGGCATTTTGAGCATGCTGTTTTTGTCAGTTCTAACGGCGGCAAAGCTGCCACTTTTCCATTGGACAGGGTTAGGTGAATAAAAGGCGACTACGTAGCCCCTAGCAGATTGAACATGCACCGACTTTTTGAAAAGTGCGAATTGACAAGCGTCTACTGTCGAATACCTGCGGCGATGCGCAACTCGCCCGATCCGACATCGAGCATTTGGACGGAACCACCCGGGGTTTCGATGAAAATGTCGCCAGCCCGTGTTAGTAAACAGACCCGATAGAATTGCGGTAGTAGCCAATTCCATTCCCGTATTGATGGCCAATCAAGTTTGGCGTGATCGATCAAGTAGTTCTGCAAATCCATAACTAATTTACCTGCCATTCACGAGGAGACGCTCAAGCAACGACGCCACCGAACACGCGATTCGCAGCTTGCAGTGTCTCATATCATGGACTGCTTAGCGACGCGATCAGCCCCAGCCCAACGGCAACGAGCGTCGTGGCGATTAGAAGAGTGCGGCGGCTGAAGCGATTGGTCCAACGCAGCCAAGGAGCACCTGAAAGAACGACTGCCACACCGATCAAAAACCAATCGGGAAGTATGACGCCCGGGCCTCGTTCGTAAACGTAGGCGAATCGTCCCCAAATACCGGAAGAAAGACTAGATTCTGATTGTGGTATGTGCCGCCGCGCCTCGTCTGACGTTTCCGTACCCCATCCGAAACCCACGCCGTAACGTTTGTAGAGTTCGCCACCGCACACACCGGGAAGTGAACCGATCATCACATTCCAAGAGTTTAGAAGCGGAACATTTACCTTGTCCACTGTCCAACAACTCCGCACCCACAACGCAACAAGCAGCACGGCCGCGATTCCGCATGCCACCGACCACGCGATTCGCAGCTTGCGGTGTTTCATCCCTACCTCATGGCCCACACGATCAGCCCCAGCCCAACGGCAACGAGCGTCGTGGCGACTAGAAGAGTGCGGAGGGAGAATCGCCAAGGGAGCCAAGGTCCAACTGCGGGTACCAGAGCTAACAACGCCAACGCCGACAGCGGCATTGTGAATCGAGAAGAGACGATTGGAGGCAAGATTGCACCAGCCCACGGACTCGTAGTGTCCTGCGAATTTAAGGTAGCCTCCATCGGGCGGTTGGCGTAGGTATGCTCGTCAACTAGAAATGCGCCGGGCACGAGCCTAACTGAATGCCCACGCCACCAAGTTGGAAAGTACGTTGCCCCGTAACTTCGCAGCCACAGCATGCATAGCAGCACCGCCACGATCCCCCATGGCACCGACCATGCGATTCGCAGATTGCCGTGTTTCATGGTTCTATCTCGTGAGCCACACGATCAGCCCCAGGCCAACGGCAACTAGCGTCGTGGCGATTAGGAGAGTGCGGAGGCTGAAGCGAAGCCACGGCAGTGCAGCCGCCGCCGATAATACAAGGACGCCAAAGCAGTGCGGGAAGTCTAGGCGACCCCGCCATTTATTTACGTGAAAGCCGAAGCCCCAAACTGTGGAATTTTCCGGGTCCTTCAACGGGAGCGGGACATCTCCAATCCTGTAGCTTGTAACGAGTGGAATCCCAGCCGGGGACCAACCGTCAAAACCGCATTCGATTTGACCACGAATCGAATTGCCTCCCACCAAATAAGTGTCGTGTACAACCTTGACGCCAGCCCCGTCTATCCACCAGTAGCTCCGCACCCATAACACTACCAACAGCACGCAAACAATTCCCCACGCGACCGACCACGCGATTCGCAGAGCACGTGTTAGTCGGGGGCGGTTCATAGGGCTATCTACACCTTGCGGTCAACGACCCAGAGACTAAGGCTACCCAGGTCCGGTAGCTGGTTCACGCCGCGGAGGTTCACCACGCCGCAGTTCAAAAATGCGAGGGTTATATGAACTAGTTGTCCAGTTGTCGTCACGTTTTCGCTCAAAGGATGCTGGGCGTTCCTCGCCATAAGCAAGCGTTAACTTATCGCCTTGAAGACGGTAGATGCCGTAATAGGTCTTATCTGACTTAAAAGGCTTTAGAGTAATGTAATTGAGACCGTCCGTTTATTTATCCACAGATGCGTCAAATTCATCGATATTCAGTCGGTTGCCGTCGTTGGTTGCGTCACAGATTACACCAGAACGAATAAAAAATACCCAGCCCGCGACTTCCCGTGAACGTCCGTAAAAGAAATCGCTGACGTACCAAGGACCATCCAGTTCCTTGTCCCAACTTCTGGCGAGTTCTTTTTGTTGTTGACCAGCGACGTTACATGCCATCCTGGACATCGTGAATGCGAGAATAATTTTTGTTGTAAGGCGTATCATACGTTTGATCCTTTCGGAATCAACTGGCGTTTCTTCGTGATAACGCACCAGTTTTTTATCGAGATATGTAGACGACTATTCCAAGTCCCAGGGCAACGAGCGTCGTGGCGATACGAACGCTCATTTTTTAAACGACTTACTGAGTAGATACGCTTCGACCTGCGTGTGTCCGTTCTCGCGCGCCAAGCGTGGATCTGAAAATAGGCGGCCATACCACTATTTACGCAGGCAATGCTTCAGTTCACTTCATTGATGCTGTTTCTTTCCCAGTTGACTCTATTGAATTCAGTGGGAACTTCACTAGGTTTGGGAGAACGAGACAATTCTCAATTTTCCCAGTGCTACCAACGGACGCTTTTTCACTCACTAAGCCGTTTGCAACGGTTCCGGTATTTGGTTCCAGCGTTACGCCGAGCAATTCGAGCAGCAATGACGGGACGTACGAGACCACCGTGCCCGCTGGGACGGTGGTGACCGCCGTGCCTGAGCCCATAACTTCTTATTTATTGATTTCGTGCCTAGCAGTTCTTCCGGTGACATGTCGACGGCGAAATTGCGCAATTCCCAAGTGCGCACGGCACTGATTCTTTTGGCCGAGCAGCGGGCAAATACGGTCGCGTTATGACCTGTCTCCGTCAAGATGAACGGCAACGAGTTGATGACGGTGCAGTTGCCAGCAGGCGACATCGATGGGAAATTGGGTGTTGGTTTATTCGAACAAATGCCACGCCCACCTTAGGCGCTGAGTGTTAGCGGCCTCCAGGCACGCCTCGGAATGCAACTCAGCCCCTCAGCACGTGTGTCAGAAACTACGTTTGATGGCACTTTGATTTCCGGCATGAGTTTTGAAACGTTGCCGTCCGAAGATTTCTCGGCGATGGGCCTTACGGCGACCAATACCGTCAAACGAACGTTTTCTGACTGACAAATTACCGGATTTAGCGCACCGTTTACTACACTACGACGGGTAGCCCAACAATTAACGGTGTAGGCTATTGCTCGTTCAAGCACGCGATCGGAGTGACTAATGAATCAGCCTTTTGATTCCAAAAGCACCGCCGAGTAACAGATCGCCATTTTCGAGAATGGTGGTGATTCCGCCGAGGGCGTTCCATAGTCGGCTGTCGTCGGGAAAAATCCAGCGCTCTTTCAGTTCGCCGGTTTTCCAATCCAGGCCGACGTACTGATAGTTGCCGTTATCCTTGTGAGCGCAATACATCAGGCCAGTCTTCGCTGAGACGACCGGCACCATGATGTCGGAGTTATCTACCTCGTGGTTGATCCAGGCCTTCTCGAACTTGTCGGTCTGCGGGTTCCACACGAATTTCTCGACACCAAGCGGTGCAGGACGCGTAACTCCAGCAGTGAAGGCGTTGGGAAAGCCAGGTTCCTTTACCGGCTTGGGATAGGACCCATTGATCACAGCCACACCGTAGCCGAGCACATTGGCGGACGGCTCGATCGTTAGCTGCGAGATTTCGATCCGGGCCTGGTCGGCTATTCGCCGTGACTTGGTGCCCGGCTTCTGCTGGAAGTCGGCCGGTATCTCGTCGCGCCAAAACGCCACGAGGTTTGTCCCGCCACGCGCCGCGTCGGCGATGACGACGAGCTTGTCGGGATCGTCGCCGAAGCCCATGAGCGAGGGTGTAGTGCCCGAACCGCGCGAAATTGAGCCAGCGGCCAGGGCCTCCTCGTCGGGAATCCACTCATAGGGCGACTCCCACGCGCCGTCCTTCTCGTTCGTAGAAAGTTTGGTTCCGGTCCAGACAATTTTGAGCATCCTTCGCGAAGTCACAACGTAGATGCCGTTCTGCTCGTCAATCGCGATGCTGTTGTCGACCGCTTCCCCGGTAAACGGAACGTAGGACTTCACATGGAGGTCGCGGTCTAGAAGCACGAGCGCGCCCGGTGCTGCGGCAGCAATGTAGCCGTCGTACGTCATGTTCAAGCCAATGATGCGCGTGACCGCCTTGGCCGCTTCGGGAGGCACGGCAGCGGCAACATCGACTGTCTTCACGACCCTGACTGGCCCGCGTACAACATTGTCGTCGGTGCTCTTGAGAACCTTCGTTCCGCCGTAGACGCAGTAATGATTGCCGTCCTTGTCGAACAAATTGTAGACGCCATTGATGCCGGTCTGAAAGTTAACGCCCATCTTGTCGATGCCGCCAATCGCCGTGAGGAGCTTTGCATCGTCGCGGGTGCGAGCCGCTGCATTCATGTCGGCCAGCACCCCGGCCACGGTCTTTTCATCCGCTTTTGCCGCAAGTTCTTCGAGGCCGGGATATGGCGTAAAGCTGATATTCTCCATCGCGTCGCCGGTGAGCAGAATCTTTCTGATGCCGAGCGTTCCGCTCGCGAACCCGACGGTGTCATCGCCGATTTTCTTGACCGTCGGATTTGAGACCATCACGTTGGTGACGACTTTCACGTCCTTTCCCGCTGTCAGCTTCTTGCCTTTTACTGGGCCCGCAAAAAGTACCGAGTCGGTTGCGCCTCCATTAAAGTGCGAGGTCGGATAGACGCTATCGGTAAGCCAGGGATTTTTCGCTGGCATATTCTGCCCGAAGATGATGATAGGCGAGTTGCCGATGACGATTCCGACGAGTACGAAGGCTGTCTGAAATCGGCTTATAGTTGCTGACACGACGCTGCCTCCTGTTGTCGAATGACGGCCAGAAATAGCAACTCAATGGGACGTTTGGGATTATATCGCTTTGTCCGAAGCCAGGCAGCCTTCGGAGAAATCGCTTAAGTGGGGACAGCGCAGCCAGTTATTCCGGCCCGACTGCGCTCCAATGAAAAATGTCATCAACTCGTCTCGCCAAAGTCAGCTTGACGCACGCCCAATAACGACCGT
>JABDGM010000008.1 GCA_013286045.1 Planctomycetota bacterium
TATCGCGCAATATTGATGATGGGAGCGGTACCTGGCGTACTACGCCCCGCGCACGCTTCTTCAGCGTTTCTAGACTGACAGTTCCTGCATCAAGGTCGACGGCCGCGGGAGTAATCGCCAAAGCTTCAGAAATTCGACACCCGCTCCATGCTAACAGTAGACAAAAGACGCGTACATTAGGATGCATCGTTCGCACCGCAACTATAAAACGACGACGCTCCGAAGCGTTGAGATACTTCCTACCACCCGATAAGGCATGAAGGGTCATCCCTCGTGCTTGATGATGCGGACGCTTAATTCGCTCCGAATTTTCACTGTGAGGGCGCAACATTTTGGCCAATAGAGATGCAACAAGTTTTGTGAGCCTTTGGCGGGCATTTGATCGACTACGAACAGATTTGTTGAACATCTTTCTCATATCATTTGTGCGGAATTCCTTAAGTATATCAGAGGCCTGAAACACAATTGGCCATTCTGTAGCATCCCCCTAAGTTGGACATGAATTTAGGGGGCGGGAATGCGCGTTTCTCTCAAGACGATGATTGCAGCTGGCTTGCTGCTTGGAAGTAGCGGCGCATTCGCCGCCGATTTGTCACCGACATATAAGGCGGCCGCCCCGCCCGCGATTTACAACTGGACCGGCCTCTATGCGGGGGTGAACGCCGGATACGGCTGGGCGCGTGTGAATGCGAATGTCGTCGGCGCGAGTAGCACGTCGGAGAATCTCAAGGGTTTCATCGGCGGAGGGCAGCTTGGATATAATTGGCAGTCCGGAAATTGGGTCTTGGGCCTCGAAACCGACCTTCAAGGTACTGCGCAAAGCATCACGACCGTTGCTTCTGCGGGCGGTATTACCCAGTCAGAGACGGACAAACTTCCATGGTTCGGCACCACGCGCGTGCGTGCAGGACTTGCGGCCGGTAGTTGGCTCTTCTACGGCACCGGCGGCGTCGGGTACGGGCAGTTTAAGTCTGACTTGGCACTCAGCGGTGCGGTGACCGGTACCGCGAGTGTAACTTCGACGAAGGCTGCCTGGGTCGCAGGAGGCGGCGTCGAAGCGGCGATCAACAATAGCAATTGGACCTGGAAAGTTGAGTATCTCCATTTGGAGAGCGGCACGGTGTCCAATACCGTGACGATTGCAGGCGCAACGATTGTCTCGAACGCAAAGATCACAGACGATTTTGTGCGCGCGGGTTTGAATTATCGATTCTAGACGAACACCACGTCGGACATAGAAAGCCCCGCTACGGCGGGGCTTTTCATTTTTTGAGGACCCATCGCACCCTAACCGTTAGTTGCCTCTCTCGACGATATATCTAAAAAGGAGTAATGCTAAAGAGGCAGCTTAACTTCTAACTTTGGGGGCGAACTATGGGGTGCCGTTGGTGCAAGTTCTGGGTTGGCGCGCTCGTCACAATTATTCTTGCCTCGATCGTTGCGCTCATCATGTCTTCTTTCGGGGGTGCCGCAGGTTTATTTACTGCTTGGACCGGCGCTATTTCAAAGCTTGCGGGCGTCCTCGGTATAGTGGGTAAAGAAGCGATTAGAACGCTTGGCTATGAAGTCTTTTCCCTAATCATCGGTGCCGGCGCGTACATAGTTTATTTGTTGGCCGACATAATCGATTGGCTGCTTTGCCTGATATGTTCGATGTGGGGTGACTGCGAAGATTGCAAGAAACCGTTCTAGTTGGGTTGATTTACGAAAATTGTCGTGCCGTGAAAGTCGCCGATAACATTCAACCTAAGCTGGCAGCAAAATTGCGCGCCAATAGTCGCGGGGGAGCGACAGCCACAATGCAAGCGGTCAATTCGACCGACAAAAATTGATGCGCCGATGCGCGAGATTGACCGCGCCTGTGCGGAGGTGCGCGGGTGATGCGGACAATGGGGATCATCGCGCTCGTTATTGGCTGCGGCCTGGCGTGGTGCAAACTGGCCTATCCGACCTACACCTACCACTATCGGATGACGGTGAACGTGGAGGCTGACGGCAATATTCATTCTGACTCAAGCGTCATCGAAGTGCGTCTGGTGAAGCAGGTTCAATTCATGCTGGAGGTGCCGCGCGTAGAAACAGAGATTTCCGGCGAAGCAGTCTTTGTCGATCTTGGGCAAGGCCGAAACGTGATTGAACTCCTTACTTCGGGCGACAATGTCGACTACCCAAAATATTTGGTCGCGAAACATTTCAACCTATCTTATTCCGACGAGAACCTTGCCAAATTTCCAAAATTAGACGGCCGGTGGGAATTGATGGGTGACGAACTGCCGACCTTTCTCACCTTCACCGATCTCAACGATCCGAAAACCGCACGCGTGGTGCGGCCGGACGAGTTGGAGACGGTGTTCGACCCCGGCGTGCGCTTCAAGCGCGCGTTCGTCGAGATGGTTCCCGCCGGCACGTGGCCGTTCAACGTGCTAGGCTGGCCGCGTGCTCTCGCGGGCGAACCAGTCACACGAGGAATCGAAAAACAAATACCAGAAATTATCCGCCAGCTTCGTGAACAGGCGAAAACAATGCAGCTCAGAAGGCCCAACGATCCGTACACTGCTAGGTTAGGTCACTTTTATATCAGGGGTTGAAATGCCGATTTCGAATGATCTTTTCATAGCTATCCTTGCGATGGATTCATACAATCGTGGTTACAACGCCGGCATAAACATAATCGGCTTGAACGTGCCGACGTGCAAGGCCGGCGACATATTGGCGGGATGAAAGACTAAACGAGGCGGCAACCTGATAGCTGAAGCACTCTTTTTTGTTCATAATCGTGTTCTCCTGGCTCGCTGCAGGAGCTTTCACGTTATTTCTCGGCTGTGTCCTATGTCATCTCATATTCCGCAATCTTGCTCGCGGTTACGCTGCGACGGTCTGCGCTTGTCTAATCGGAATAGCCTCAGGATCATTTTTCACAGTTTTGCTTTCGGGATGGCTTATGTTTGTCTTTAACCCCCGCATTGCCGCGGTAGGCCCTATTTATCTAACTGCCGAAATCCTTGGGGCTATTCTTGGCTGTTCGGCAGCCGTTTTCCTCATGCGTTTCATAGCTTCCGGGTTACCTACTCGCCACAATTCAAACTGACCCACTGCCGAGATTTGCGTGTCGCAAAAAAGATATTTGTGCGACCTATATTATGTGGCTCAACAGAGCCATTTTCAGCGGGAAAAATATCTGTTCTACGACGTATCTAGTGTTCAATAGAAGTTCAGGTCTACTTTCGAAGCGTCAAGACTAGACCATATTATCTTGCGCGGGACAATTTTGGCGCACCAAGCACTGGTGCTCCAGTGGTCCGGTTCGCCGTAAAAAATTATTGATATTGGGTTTGGCGCCCGAGCGGCCGGTGTCATTGCGACACGGCGGAGCGCTTGCTTGTCTTGCCAGCTCAGGTTTCCACTCAATCCGTCCGGATGCGAGTGCCAATCACCCAAGTATGTTTCGAGTCGTCCCGACCCATTATAATGTTTCGTTATCTGCGCGTGTTGCCACTCGTAATCCGGCTCAAATGAGTATCGGCGATGAGTGGCATTCGGACCAGCTTCAATGCTTGCTGTAATCACGACTTGGTTGTTTGCCCAGTAGCCCATAAACGCGCCCCCCGTTTCGACCGGAAACCGCGCATTCGCTTCTCGGCAATTTTGCTCGTATATCGCTTTGGGTATCCAAATTATTGTTGTCGAGAGCACGAGCAGGCTTCCATCTTCCCCAGAGTGTAAATCGACCACAAGGGAGGTTGAGCTTCATCGGGTAGCGCAAGATTATAAACCACAGTGCCGTCGGGCGGCGAAGCCAGGGCACGGACAATAACGCGCATGGCCTGAAGAGACAGCTCCGTAAGATCAAAGGACGCGCCTGTAAACGTAAGCTCTGCGCAGCCAGGCGGCTGCTGCAAGCCCTCTGTAGAACCGAAACCAGGAGCCCGCGGGATAAGATTATCCGCGTGCGCAAATTCAAGGCACGTAGGGCATCCAGAGGACGGGTGGAAATAAGCCACTGAACCCCCGGTGACAGGTGGAGAAGCGTAAAACGATATCAGTGCAAGATTTTTGGCGCGACAAAAATCGCTCAAAATCGTTGCCACACCGTACGTTGCACTAGCGTCAATGACCAGGCTAGCTCCTTCCAAGGCCTGATTTAAGACAGTTTCATCACCGCCGGCTTCATCAAAAGCGCCAATTCTATGCAGTGTTGGAATTGCCTTACACCATGGGTATTGACGGTTGATAAACTCTGCGAGCGCCGCGGCCTTTGCTCGGCCCCACGAAGTCACTCCTAAACTCCAACGGATGGAATTTCCAGGCTCGATATTATCCGGATCGATGAGTTCAAGTGTCGTGCAGCCATTTTTCGCCAAATCGACCGCAAGCGGTGCGCCAATTGCCCCCAGACCCACAATTACGATTTTTTTTGCCGTTCAAGAGGCCGGTGGCAGGAACGCGAGCGCCAATGTCTGTTGAGCCCGCGCGAAATGTCGGAATTATACTGAGATTCGGAGCGGTGACGCGTTTCCCGGGCTTCGGAGCTTTGAACACGCGGGGATGACCGCTTTCAAGTATAAAAATCCAGCCCATTCCAGTTTGACTAGGACCCAACTCGGTTTTGTGAATGACGACGAAAATCCTCCCTGACACGGAGCCGCTTAATTCGGAAGGCCTGGGCTTCCTAGTGAACATTGCCACGAGCTCATTGATTTTGTTCTGCGGATTTACCGGCAAAATTGTTTCATCGCGATAAATCCACGGGACCACCATTTCATTTTCTGGCACTATGTCTTTAAGTACTTTGCTGGTCCAGCTGGCGAGCACGGCGCCATCGGCACCGCGCACTTCAGTAACGATTGCGCGGATTGCAAACGGATTGGAATCTTTCGGATCGAAACCGAACCTGAGTGTTAGCCGTCCTGACGTCGCACCTCCGAGACCCCAACCGGAGTCGATTAAGCAATAAGAATTCTTCAGGGCTATTAAATTCCACCAGAATTCGGCCGGTTCACCTTGAGGGTCCTGTTGCCCCGTGTCGTTGAGTGCGTCCTGGAGTTTGCTTGTGAGCAGGTCCACGAGCGTCCAGTTTTCTGGCCACTGCCCCGTGTCACGACCTAAAAGGCAAACATTGCCGTCTAGCGGGCTGACGTGCCGTTCTGGATATTCTGCAGCCGCAGTTTGGAGATTTACGATTGGCCGAAGGCGCGGATAGCTATCGGGAAAGGTAGCGCGAAGGGAAATCGCCCGGTCACCGAGTGGCCAAGTGAAATCGACTGCAAGGCGGCCAGCCTGAAGTGCCTCGAGGTCAATTCGCAAGCTGTCGCCTACAACAGCCTCGAGCGCGTCGAGCTCATAGGTACACCGCCCAGGAGTTCGTAGCTCCCAGACTGGAACAAGTGGGGCCTGTATTTCAGACCGTCTCCGGATCTCAGCCTACCTTGCGCGGCGGTGGCTGCGGCGGAGGAACAGGACCGGGAGGCCCTTTACCCGGCGGCGGACCGGGAGGCACGCCGGGCGGACGATGATCATCGCCCTGGTGACCCGGGTCGTCAGGCTTGCCGCTGCCCGGATTGTCTGGTGGTTTAGCCATCTGAACACCTCTAACTGCTGTCAGTACGCGGCTAACGCCACATATACTGACTA
The DNA here is from genome assembly GCA_013286045.1 of Planctomycetota bacterium. Classification (GTDB taxonomy): domain Bacteria; phylum Planctomycetota; class Planctomycetia; order Pirellulales; family Lacipirellulaceae; genus JABDGM01. The sequence continues at coordinate 5,632 of JABDGM010000008.1, forward strand.
TTGTTTTCTTTTGACGCGGCGAAAGTGAAGCGCGCTTAGCGTGCCGAATCATCACACCGCAACCAAAAGATAGCAATTATTGACGTTGAACAATACCCCAAGGGATATAGGCTGATGGAGCAGGCAGCGGCGACCGTAACGGCGGTACCGCCGACGCTCGTGTCGAAATCCGCGAGCCAGAACAGGCCCACACCCAGAACAGGCCCACACTAAGCTTGCCGGCTTTTCTCTGCCGCGAACGTCTTCTCCATGACAGCTCGTGTCATCTGATCGCCCGTCTGCGAGTGGTGGCGCTACGGAGTTCGTCGGCGGAGGCGACAGCCGATTCTGATTCCCGGCTCTTCTTTTCGCAAGGGAATTCAACAACGGTTTCGCGACCGAGCTCGATCCACCCCAGGGGGCCCATTTTTAAGAAACACGTCATTCCGGTGAGTCGGTCGCAATATGCCGAAAAACCACCGGGCCCCGGCAGGCAATACCGAAATTCCATTCCTTCGGGCTCGGTTGGCAACGGCGGACGATGCCATGCTCGGGCTGCTCGCTCGGAGCTGGCAATTGCCGACGCGCGGGAGCTGACCAGGCGATTGTATTCCGCCCATTCGAGCGTGGAATCAGAGTGTGTTACACTAGTCATTGTCGCGCACTCCTTCGAAGTTCGCGGCCAGTCGAGAGGGCTGCCAGGCCGCTCTCGATAGGCTCCTCACAGGCTTCTGTGAGGGGTTTGTGTTACCAACACGCACCTGCACGTATTGCTAGGTTAGAATACGCGGGTTTGGCCGGTTTTCTACATCTCACCAGTAAAAAACCCACCAAAAACACGATGGTCTTTATTGAAATGCGAAGAGTGCTTGCAGATTATTTTGTGTACCGTGGCCTATACTTAAAAAGCGGCAGTCTTATATCGTTATATTTTTGTTCATCATCAAAATATGTGTCGGAACGGTCCCAGCGGTTATATTTTTTCTGCCCAAAAACTTTACATTTTTTGAGTGCAGTTCCGTAATATTCAATCCACTTTAGAATGGAGGCAGGGGCTAATGGCTTCGGGCGGTAATCAGTTCATCGATGAAATCGATTTTCTCTTTTCAACTACCCACAACTTCTCGACATCATTCGGCATCAAGCACGAGCGTATTAGAAACTGGCGGATGCTTGGCATCGTCGCGAACCGCGAAGAAGGCGGTCGTATCAAGGCAGGTACGCTAAGGAGAGCCATAAAACCTCTCATACCGAGAGGTCGCTCGACAGACAGTCTCCACTCATGGGTCAATAAATTTGTTGGTGAATTTCGAAACGATACCGGTTTATTTCTGGACCGAATATCCGATCCAGCAATAGGACGAACCGTCGGTCTGCATAGCGCCAAAGTTCGAAAGCGCGCTCCGAATACGACACACTATGCGCTTAACGCAAACTTCAATACTTGTGCGAAGTCTTACGTGAGCGGTTTGCTCAGCCACGCGGAATTTATACAGAAGTCAGCGCCTCAATTGACTGATGACATCGTTCGACAGGTTGTCCGCACACTCTTTAAATTCCAAAACAACGAATACTGGAAGCTCTGGCTCCAATTGTTGAAGGACATGTCGGAAGTCGCAAAAAGCAAGGGATATGGCACCGACATCAACGTAGACAAACTTCGCATCATCCATTGGATTGTTATGACAATCGTGTGGCGTTCAAGTTTGGCAGATCAGACTAAAAACTTGGACAGCATAGACCTAAATTCCGAGGCAATGAAAATACTGATCGTTGTAGACCCAGAAGAGTTATCGAAAGTGATTCATTTCTGGACAAGCGAGAGGGGCGGTAAAGTACTTTTAGAACACAAGAAGGATAAGACCGAGAGATATTCATTTAATCCAGAGTATGCTGGTGCGTTGCGTTCCTACATAACCGCCGCGATTTTGGTTAGGCCCCAATGGCGAGCGGAATTCGTACGCGCTTTACAGCCTCAGTCTGCGCGGGGAGATAAATGATTGGTTTTCTCACTGAATTAGTCGAGCTGGCAAAAAGAGATGGGGCAGTATTTGCGGCTGTTGTAGCTGGATTCGTTTCTATCGTACTTGCAATATTAAATCCAATTACGAATTGGTTAGTAAGTCGGGCGGGCTCATTGCGCGAAATCCGTTCAAGATACCGACAACAATGGATTGATCAATTCAGGGAAGACGCGAGCAAGCTAGTTGGCAACATTCAAGCCGCCGATGGTGGTCATCCGCCAGAGTTGGGCCATTCGCAGATTAATGAAGTAACTGCGCGCCTAATTTTGCGATTAAACCCTTATCAATCCTCCCATAATGCATTTGAGCAAAAAATCAAAAGCTTTGTGAGGCAACATCCTGAAGACACGCGCGAAGCGCAGGATAAGCGATATCACGAATTTCTTAGCGAGGCGCAGAAGATTTTAAAGCCAGAGTGGGACAAAGTGAAAAAGGGAAAATAGAAAGCCCGGCGCACGTTGAAGTAGCGGGGCATGAGTTTACAGCGTAAGCATTGTGCTCTGCTGAGAAGTTCAAAGAGCGGTTATTTATCTTTCGATAACTGCGATTGATATTGCGGCGCGCGTTCGCTGTTACCGCACGGTATCAGCCGAATTTTCAGTCGCGGTTCTATTGACCCCCAAATAAGAACTATCTACTGTCAGTTGTAGGGGGCGGTTGTGTACACTCGCCGACATTTTTTTGTTTTAGCGTTTGCTTGTTTGCTTCTCGCCGGTTGCGCAGCGAGCGAAACGAGAGGCATTGTCAGTAAGAGCGATTTACCGGCAAATAAATATCGGAAGATTGCAGTTTTTATCGAAGAGACAAACCCATCTTTCCCGCCTACGGCCACGTCGGTCCAAATTGCAAGCGGGCAAATCTCAATCATTTTAGACTATGAACATTTAGGGTAGGCGCCGCCACCAAACGTCGAGGTCAGACATGCCATCTGCAACCAGCAAAGCCACGCAAGACCCGATTCAGCACGTAATCGTTCTCATGCTAGAAAATCGCTCATTTGATCATATGCTTGGCGGCTTATCAGAAACGATACTCGGACTTGACGGCATTCCCAAAGCAGGAGAGCCAAGGCGGTCAAACCGAGACCCGGACGGTAATATCTTCGAGCAAATCGCGGGGGCGAGTCGCACACTGAACTATGACCCCAGGCACGAACTTGAGCATACTCTGAATCAACTCTCCAACGGAAATTCAGGTTTCGTTGATGATTTCGCTCGCGCTTATCCGCTGTCGCAGGCAAATGACCGTGCCGAAATTATGAAATACTTCGCTGATGGAACGCTGCCCGCATTGCACGCCTTGGCGAAAAACTTCGCGGTATGCGACAAGTGGTTTTCATCGCTTCCCGGCCCGACTTGGCCTAATCGATTCTTCGTACACAGCGGAACGTCCCTGGGACACGTTTCAATGCCCGAAGGGATTCTGGACGCTAATCTTCATTGGTATGACCAGACTACTCTCTACGATCGCCTGAACGAAAAGAAGATTGACTGGCGCATTTACTATGGCGACATCCCTCAATCGTTGATTCTTGTTCATCAGTTGGAGCCGGAAAATTCAGCGAGATACTATAAGCTTTTGAATTTTTTTCGGGACGCCGCTGGACCCGCAAACGAATTTCCACAATATTGCTTTATCGAACCTCCCTACTATCAGCCTGGGGCGTCCGACGACCACCCTCCCCACGATGTTTTCGAAGGGGAGCGCCTTTTAGCAAACATCTACAATTCAATTCGCCGCAACGACGACTTGTGGAAGTCGTGCCTGTTCATCGTACTCTGTGACGAACATGGCGGTTTCTACGACCATGTGATTCCGCCGGCGGCCGTCCCGCCTGACCATTATAATGAAGAATATAGCTTCGATCAGTTAGGTCTTCGAGTCCCCGCCATCTTAATATCACCATTCGTTAAATCTGATGTCATTCACACGACTTTTGATCACACGAGCCTTCTGAAGTACTTAGTTGATAAATGGGCTCTTGGACCCCTCGGCGAACGTGTGGCCCGAGCCAACACGATAGCGGGTTCGATCCTATCTGAACCGCAACCCAATCGACTTCCGGTCATCGCAAGTCCACTTGTGGCGCAACACGCGGGACCACAAAAATATGGGCAGATATTGGGGCGGCTTCAGCCCAGTCTCAATTCTCATCAGTCGGCCCTAGTTGGCATGACCCAACTTCTGGAAAGTATGACAGAAGTCGGCGCCGAAGACGTCAAGGGTCGCATTAAACGCCTTGTGACCGGTTTTGACGGGGTTGTAGACGTAGCGCTGGAGCGTACAGAGCAATTTCTCAAGCAACAAAAACAATCAACAAATTCTTCTTAGAGATAGCTCCAAAACGTGGGCGGAGTTTTCATAACTTAAAGCTCGATCCAACTGATCAGAAATTGATCGGGATATTCGCTTTAGCGCAAATTAAAAAAAGGCCCCACCGAAAATATTTTCGGTGGGGCGTTCGTTGCTACTTCAACTGAGGAGTAGAATTTTTTGGCGCTACACTTGGCTTCTGCGCTGGCGTCTTTGACGGACTGGCAGGATTCGTGGAATTTGCCGGAGTCGTATTTGCCACCGCTTGCAACAAAGCTCCTTCGATCGCATGTGGCAGGCAGATGCGGTAATAGTTCTGAATTACGTTGTAGGCTGTCTCCGCATTGTTGACCGTCGCTTTAGTTTTTTCGATGGAATCTTGGTATGCGTCTTGAAGACCTTTGACTTTGTTTGCTACTAGTCCGGGTGCTTCAGTAAAAAGATAACTTTGTAACACCGCATCATTTATTCCTATCGCCATACCGAATGCAGCGCCAAGAATGGAAATCGCTTTTTGCGATTTGGTGGTCGCCGTCAGTACTGCGATGCCTGCCGTACTCAACGCAGCCAACAGGCTGTCATTTCTTTGCTTCTCTCGACTCATACGAAACAAATTGTCGAGATAAACCTCGCAATCTTGACGACCGACGTTAAATCCCCATTCGGCGACCGCGAACCAGTCTTGTGCGTTGAGTAGAGGGACGCCATCGGCGTCCCTCGTGCCAATGCCTGCGTCTTGAGCTATGTAGCCAAGAATCTGAACCTGATTTTTTAAAATGTCGTTGAAGTCGGTAGCGGATATTGCAGGATCTGGTCCCCAACGACCTGATATTCGCTGTTCAAGTTCCTTCTTGCTTGCGCATCCGGTAAGGATGCAGGCAAACGCAGCGACAACAATAACGCTGGAACGTATACTCCTCAACATTGGTACCCCCAGGTACGCTTGAGGCCCACCGATCTCGGGGCCGACAACCTAGGGTAGTATGAAAGAAGCGAGCGTGTATCGATGAAGCCGCATAAAATTATTTTTACGACGATAGGCTAAGCACGGAATTTTCTATGCGTCTAAGGTCCTAGAGTCACCGCGCTAAACGGCTTGCTCGGCATGCCGTCGATCATGAGCTTTAGGTAGATATGGTGGTTGGGGAGTTGCAGCAGGTCAATTTCCTCGAACCGCGGCTGAAATTCGCGCGCTAGATATGGCGCGTCCTCTGCTCCCACCCTGAATGAAATGATCGTGCCGGCGTTGCCTAAAACGGCGTGCCGCACGTCCGGTTCGAGCTGGTAGAGATACTGGTGGGCTACGGTAAAGCCGACACGATATTTGCGCAGCTCTGAGAGCATGTTGGCGAGCGCTAGCGTCGTAAAGCTTTGAAACTCGTCGATATAGACAAAAAAGTCGCGGCGCTGCGTCTCTGGCAGGTCCGCGCGACTATACGCAGCCAACCCGATCGTCGTTACGAGCAGCCCGCCCAGCAGGGAGGCGCTGTCTTCCCCAATGCGGCCCTTTGCAAGGTTGACCAGAAGGACTTTGCCTTCGTCCATGACCTGTCGAATGCGCAGGTCTTTTTGTGGCGACGTGAGGATGCGATTGAGCATCGGGTCCGCGAGGAACGCGCCTACCTTGTTCTGAATGGGCGCAATGCCATCGGCCCGATAACCGAACGAAAACCGTTCGTATTCTTTCTCCAGAAATTTCTTCACCGTCTCATTCTTGAGCGAGGCAACCACGTGCCTGCGATATTCCTTGTCTGAAAAGACCCGAAGAATGTCGTGCATGGTGGCGTTGGGCTGTTCTAGTAGCGCCATGAGGGTGTTGCGCAGAATGTGCTCCATGCGCACGCCCCAGGCGTCCGGCCACAGTTTTTTAAAGACCTCCATGAGTCCCGAGGCTGCGAGTGGGATGCGATCTGCTCGCACGTGGCGCAGGGGATTGTAGCCATAAGGCTGCGAGGGGTCGGCCGCGTTGAGATACACCACGTCATCCTGGCGGGAGGCCGGGATGCGCGCGACGATGCGCTCGACTAGATCGCCATGCGGATCGATAAGTGCAAAGCCATTGCTGCGCTCCAAATCTTGCAGGGCCATCGTTTCGAGCAGCGTTGACTTACCCGTTCCGGTCTTTCCGATGACGTAGATGTGCGAAAATCGATCTTCGCATCTGATGCCAAATTCACGCCGATCATTCCGAAAATTGACTTGTCCTAATCGAATTATCTCGTCAGCCACCATATGCGAAAGATCGTCTCACCGAACCGCGTAGCCATGAAGAGTCGTAAATGTTGCTGGCCAGCTACAACTGCCTGCCTCTCACACTGAGAGGATAGGAGCGAACATGTACGTTGGAGCCTCCGTCTTGCGCTCCGGCATCTCGCTGGGATGTCGGTAGCGAGACTGAGGGGCACGAGCCGGAGCACGATTATTGGCCTAAGCCAGTCGAACTCCGTCTCGCGATCCGGCGCCCGAATAGTTCGGTTGTCGGTCAGCGAGACAGGAGGAGCGGATGGCGTGGTTTTGCAATCACTATGCGTGCGATCGATGCAAGAAGTCGTGGACCGATGAGTGGTTTGCGACCTGTGACGATAACTGCCCGCACTGCGGTGCTCGGCACATGTCGCCCCATCAAAGCGACGACCTTTCTTTGTATCCGCCGTCGGATGCGACAAGGATGGCACGGCTCAATGATCGCTTCCGCCGGACTCTTAAAGGCGGTCGCGTTGTAATGACGGCCGGCGTCGAAGCGCTGACGGAAAACGCTAAAGCAGTTCTTCTTCTGAAGGTGGCGGCATTCGAAGACTTTACCGTGGACAATGATCCGCATAGTGAACACGACTTCGGAAGCATCGATCTGCTAGGAGAAAAGTACTTCTGGAAAATCGACTACTACGACCCGCATTGCCGTCACGGGTCAGAGGATCCGACCGATCCTGATAAGACGACACGTGTCCTGACGATTATGCGTACTGAAGAATATTAGCCCCTAAACGGGGGCTTTTCCTTTGATCAGAGCGTGCATTCACCGCATTTAATTTCTAAATCTATGCTGGATTTGGAATCGCGTCGATTACAACTCCCTGTATTAGAAAATCCTCTTCAAGAATTATCGGCTGATGTGTTTTGTCTGTAGACCGGGGCATCAAGACGATTTTGCTGCCTTGATGCCGAAGCTCTTTGATCGTCGCGTTGTCGTCAATGAGGGCCACCACCCGATCACCGTCATGGGCAATGGGCTGCTGCCGAACAATTACCAGATCGCCGTCGTTGATGCCGGCTTGGTTCATAGAGTTGCCGACAGCACGTAACAAAAAATAGCTAGCACCGGGTCGAGCGATGCCTTGCGAAACCGGGATAAATGCCTCGATGTTTTCTTCTGCAAGCATTGGAAGACCGCACGGAGCTGATCCCACTAGTGGGATTTCGACGGTGCGCGACGATCGTTCGATGCCGGTGTCCTTCAGCACCCGCAGATTTCCAGCGGGCGTCTTTGCCAAGTAGCCTTTACCCAGAAGCTTCTCGATCAACAATGCCGACGATCTGCGGGACTTAAAGCCGAGGTGGTCGGCGATTTTTTGAAGGGTCGGCGCCTCGCCACGATACAGGATCGAATCACGGATATACGACAAACCCTTGATTTCATTATGTGAAAGCTGTCTTGTGCCCATGGTATTCATAGCGTATACTTTGAGTACCTACCGCGCAATGTAAGGCGGGAGGAATTAATAAAACGGAAATTTGACATGGCCCATAGCGAAGTACGCATTCATATCGACCAAAAGTCGCATCACTCTCCGAACCCGACGACCGGCGCCGAACTCTACAAACTCGGCCAAGTGAAGGCCGGCCTCGAACTCTTTAAGGAGGTATCGGGTGATCGCGAAGACAGGCCTGTGCCCAATGATGGCACCGAGGTGCATCTTAAGGAAGATGAGCACTTCCACAGTGGTGAGCCGGTCGCTTCGGACTTCAAAATCATCGTCAACGGTGGCAAACACACCGTCCCAAACGATGTCCTAACCTATGATCAGTTAGTCGAGATCGCGTTTCCGGGCGTGCCGCCGAAACCCGATAGCAAATATCTCATCTCATACGATGACGCAAAGAGCACCCCGCACCAAGGGAAGCTGGTCGAAGGCCAAACGGTGACGGTGAAGAAACACGGCACTGAGTTCAATGTCTCACCGACTAATCGCTCTTAACGACGACCTTCGTCTACTACGCGACGAAGGTTATAACGTCTCAGTCGAATCCGGCTATTTGATCGTTCGGGACGTCCCGTACGTTGATAGCGCCAGCGTGGTTCATTACGACGGGCTTTTGGCTACAAATCTTGAGATACCTGACGGTGACCATACGGTGCCGCCCCAAGACCATACAATCAAGTTCCGGGGCTCTTATCCGCACACCCATCGAGGCGCTCCTATTGAAGCGCTTCGCCATAGTAGCGATCCAGTGCGGATAAATGAACGCATTACGACGCAGCATTCTTTTTCAAACAAGATCGATGGTCGCCTCTACAAGGATTATCACGAGAAAATAGCGAATTACGTTCGCGTCCTCGGAGATGAAGCGGTGGCTATCGATGTCAATGCCAGTGCGCTGACGCATCGGGTGATTGAACCGGACGACAAGAATATTCCGTTCACGTACATCGATACCTGGTCGGCAAAAGCTGACATCAACATGGTTTCCGAGAAGCTCGCGGTCGAGAAGCTCGCTATCGTCGGTCTGGGCGGAACGGGGTCATATATCCTGGATCTCCTCGCAAAGACTCCCGCAAAAGAAATACATTTGTTCGATGGCGATACGTTTGCATCGCACAACGCGTTTCGTGCTCCTGGGGCTGCTTGCAAAGACCTGCTTAAGGAGCAGCCGTTGAAGGTCGACTACTTCAAGCAGATTTACGAACGAATGCACCTGGGCATCCATGCGCACGCGGAGTACGTGGACTCTGCCAATGTTGAGGCCTTGAGAGGGATGGCGTGTGTTTTTTTGTGCATGGACGCGAGCAAAATCAAAAAGAGCATTGTAAACAAACTTGAGGAGTTCAATGTCGCGTTCATCGACGTTGGTATGGGACTACACGTTAGGGATGAGACTATCGGCGGGCAACTGCGCGTGACTACCAGTCAAGCGAATAACCGTGAAAAAGCTCGCTCGGAAATATCGTTTGCAGATGATGATGGCGTCAACGAGTACGACAAGAATATTCAAGTGGCCGATCAGAACGCACTTAACGCTGTGCTTGCTGTTATCCGCTGGAAAAAAATGAGGAGATTTTATTTCGATTCCAAACGCGAGCGCTCTAGTAGTTACGCGATAAGTACCAATTTGTTATTGAGCGATGATCTTGAGCCGCATGACGAACATTAAGCCCGAATTCGTTGAATTCGTCCCAACAGCTCTCGAGCCGGGCGTGCTCTATATTTCACGTCGCTATAAAACCGCCTCTCATTTGTGCGTTTGTGGATGCGGAAATCGGGTCGTCACTCCGCTCAATCCAAGCGCATGGCGCATCATCGAACGCAACGGCACAGTGAGCCTATTTCCCTCAATTGGCAGCTTTGATCTGCCATGTGAATCTCACTATTGGATCAGAGACAACAAAATTGCATGGGCTGCAAAGCTCTCAGAGCGCCAAATCGCGGAGGTCAGGGAGCGCGACAGCCGGGATCACGACGCACTCTTTAGTGCCACCAGGCTCAGTATCTGGCAGCGGTTATTTCGCTGGATTAAGGGATGGTTCTGAATGTCTCAAGACGGCTCGAACCCAAACTGGGCTGACGTGGTCGTGTTGGCGTCTTGTGAATTGCTCGCAGTGCCCCTGTGCCACGCTGGCTGGGATTCGATCGTCGTCGGCGAACACATCATTCGCGGAACGGTGGCCCTTGGATTCGGATTGCCGATAGGCTTGTTCGGCCTAGGATTCCATTGGCTGAAAGGGAAAATGCCGGTCGGCGCGCAAGCGTGGATACTGGCACAGTCAAAACGATGGTGGCCGGTTGCGTTCCTTTTCGCATTCTTTTATCTCGTCGCACCGGCCGCCTACGAGCGGGTCGTGGGAACTGGACGTTCCGACAATGTCGCATGGAATCTTGAGCAAGCCGCAATTGGTGAGAGCTACTTCCTGAACATGCTTAAGCTGAGCAACGGTGAAATCCGCGTCCTCGGATTTCAGGCCCATGGAAAAAATAACAAAATAGATCCAATCATCGAGCTGAGCGGGTATGTTCGCTCCGACGTAACAAATATAAGCCTACCCCTGTATTTGCTTGCACAGGACGCCGACGAGACAAAAATCTCTGCATGCATTCCCCGCATCCCGACACTTCCGCAGGAGACCTTTGGCATCCCCGGATTCGCTGATTTTGATGTCGCTACCTATGATAAATTTTTTGCTGATCCGCAGAGCGACGGCATGCCGGTGGCTAGATTCATGAGTCAGTATGTGCCGTTTACGATCTCGCTAAAATACGATGGCGCGCAATTCACTCGCCACTATTCGAAAGAAGAGGTGCAGCGACAAATCGATGTCTTTGAGAAGGCAACTAGCCTCCAAAGTACGCCGCGCGTGATCCGCCGAACAACCGCAAGCAAGCCCGTAATGCCGTCCCTTCGATCGATCGTACCTGGATCAGGCTCCCCATCCGCGCTTGCCCCTTTACGTTCGATCGTGCCCCGACCAGAACAAAGTGGGAAATCCGCAGATTGAACGCGCCTTATAAATTCCGATGATTGATGAGCCAAACATTCGGCCCTGACGTCGGCCAGCGCAGAAGACCCGAGAAGATATTAACTCAGGGCTAACGCTTTTTCCTTGCTATAGCCCTACCGGATTCGCGACGCGTTCGGGGTGTGTCTTCAAGCGGTGCGGTTTATGAGTTTACGTGCTAGGTAGATAATGGCGTTTGCGATCCTCGTCTAATATGCGTTTGGCTTCTTCTTCCAATTTTGAACCGAAGGGGATTGGGATAATACTGCCCCGCATTGCCCTTACAGCGGGCCTATAGGTGTACCAAAATCTTCTAATTTGCTGTTCGTAGTCACCGTATCCTTCAAATAGGCACAGATAACTTCGATGACAATCAATTATATGCTCGACCGTCTCAGTAGCTAAAATGATCTTACCCCGCAGTTTATTACTATCGATAAAGTCTAAGACTGCCTTTTGGAATGCAGCTTCATCATTGTTTGCTACGGCGCTGATTATTTCTGGTGTTGATTGGTCCGCCAATTCGACGAGTGGCCGAACATCAGAATTGTATCTCAAGATCAAATCTTTGGATGGATTATAGAAAATTGGTTTGTGTAAGAAATATTCAACTCCAACCAAGATGACGCCGGCAACAGTCAAAAATGAGCCCACCGTCTGAACAAAAGACGCAATGTCTTTCCATTTGAAGCCCCGCAACTTGCGCCAAAAATGCAAGAAGCCCCTCATGAGCTATTTGCAACAAGTTGCGCAACTACAGGGGTCGGTGTCTGATGCATGTGACGGACTGACTTGGTTGATTGCTAAGAGCAGCGCTAGGATAAGGAAAATCTTTTGAAGCATCGCTTTCTCCCGCTAAAAACGGAAATATACAGCAACGAGAGGATTGCTTGCAACCCCTGCGAGTATTGTGCAGCTCACTAGGCATCCTCGCCGCAAGAAATAGCTCTACGCTGCAGTGGGAAGGGGGTCTTCTCGTCGGCTTTTTTCTTCCTCCTCGGTGAAATAAATCACCAGCAAATTAAAGATTTTTCGTGCCCGGGTTCGAGGTTCGCTTCGGAGTGGCTCACAAGGTGTGCAGAATTAACACGTTTGCCCGACCTTGTGAAAATAGCTCCCTTAAGGGGCTATTTTTCGTTTCGTTGAACATGACTGTGCCTCACCAATTAGGCGAGCATTTGAGAGGAATCGAATTCGTAACAACTATTACGAATCTAAAACCGATTCATGTTTGCTATGTTGCTGCGGGAATTGGGAAAAAGGCACGGCGCGGGCCTTTTGACTTAGCAACAATATTTGATGAACTACTTGTTGGAAGACACTATTCGGACTGGTTGTTTTATTGTGGAATGCACCCTCCAGAAGGGGAGAATAACCATGTCACTTGGCAGTGCACTTTCTCATACCTCCGCTCGCAATGAGTTTGTTGGCCGACAAATAAAGTTGGCGTCTCTACAGGAAATTCTGTCTTACAGAAACGAGGCGGTGGTCGCTCGCTTTAGAAAGAAGCTAGCAGTTTCGGACAGCGAAGCAGAAATGCTATTTTCGGATGTAAAGCGGTTTCTATGGCTTTGCTCTGTTGCCGGTGTCATTAGTCCTCCGCCCCAGATCGATGAAGGTTGGCACCATTTTATTTTATTCACCCAGGACTACGACGATTTCTGCCGAAAGTATTTCGGATATTTTCTTCATCATCGACCGTCGCGTCCCGATGATGTATCTGATGGCGGACAGTTGGTTCGCGACACCCTTAGCGCAATAGAGAGGCATTTTGGTTCGATCAGCGCACTCGGTTCTAACTGGGAATATCCATTCCTACAGAGCGAGAATCGGCAACCATCATGCAGCAGCGATTCCGTCTCGTGCGCACCGACTCCAAGCTGTAGCAGTAGCATTAATGCTGACTCTATCCCCGCGACGCATTAGCGCTTGACGAATTATGTTTGAGAAGCCGGAATCTTAGTAGATTTCGGCTTTTTCATTATCAGATCGAAATAGTGCCAATGTTTTCTCCGAACGATACTTTCTGTAAATTCCCGTTCCACCAGTTTGATTTCAACAAAACCAGCAATGAGAGATTGAATTGACGCCTTGTTGAGGAATGTCATCTCGGGAATTGCTGACCAATCATCGTTGGGTCCGAAAAGCTGCCCAGCAAAAATCCCCTCGGGTATCAAGGAAGCCTGAATGCCGCTCCAAACCTGGTTGAAGAACGCTGGTGAGCAGAACGGCAATGAATATTGCGCAGACACCAAACTATAGCGATCGATGGGAAAACGATACTCTTCAAATCGTACCTGATGGTACTCGAAACGAGGGTTTCTTTGGATTGTATTGTTAAGGGGCGGCGTAATGTCTACTACATCTACCTTTAACAGATTCTGGTCTAACAAATATTGTGCATCGGTAAGTCCCCCTCCGCCTAAATCAAGTGCTGCGTTATGGTTAGGGATGAAATTTAAAGCCTCCGCCAATAGCGGGCGAGGTGTACTGCCTTGTCGCTTTTTCTGATAAGCGCCCCAATCGTGAACGTCCACAAATCAAATTCGATTAATTGACTAACCCGTTTATTATAACGCCTACCTCAACTCAGGATCTTATACCGCTTTGATGCGAAATTAGTTTCACATTCACCCTACTGTAGGGAGAGTCCTGAATTTGGAAAATGAAACTCATGCAGCCGCGGGAAAAGACTCTCGTCGGCGTTTTTCGGCTTCCTCAGTGAAATAATTCACTAGCAAATTAAAGACTTTTTGCGCTCGGGTTCGAGGTTCGCTTCGGAGTGGCTCACCAGTCGGGAAGGAAGCGAGATTTGCAGCCTCCTGAAAGGGAGATCGCAGCTCAACGACAACGTTTTTTCCATCCGCAAGTAAGTTCGAGGTAACGATTTTCACGATATCGCGCTTTTCCTGGGTATTTCCCAATTCGTACGTCAACGGCAACGTTTTTACGAGTTCGAGGAAATCGCGTATCTTCCTCGGTACAGACGGTTGATCGGCCGAAAGTTCGGTACGTCGCCCCTCTAGCGCCTTGCGTTCCATCAAAAGAGACAGCTTCTTTTCTTCGTATAAAGGCCGTTCTACTGCTTGGTCGATATAGGCGTCCATAAGCCGCGACAGTCGGTTGCTTACGCTATCAATCTGTAAAGCTATTGAGTTCTCGTAACCGGTTTTCTTGATTGCCCAATCGGCATCAAGCCCTGCGTTCATTTCGAATAGTTCAGCTAACTCATCGTCACTGAGGAAAAACGGCTGAAAGGATGATCGTACTGTACTATCGATGGTCTCCTCCCGAAACGAGCAAGTCGGGCAATCTCGGGTGTGACATCGGTAATACACGTGGCTCTTCTGCCGCTCGCCAATGAGATGACGATTGCATCTGGTGCAAGCGACCAAACGGCGAAAGAGGAAATTGTGTACGACAATTTTAGCGTTTAGCTTGCCGTCGAGAACCATTTGAACTCGGTCAAATAAAGCTTTTGAAACGATCGGCCGATGTATGCCGTCATAATGCTCACCCGACTGACGCATTCGGATGATGCCAATGTAGAAGGGGTTACGCAGTAGTTCCGCTAGCCGACTGATACTCACCTGATTGCCGCTTCTGCTGCGGAGACCGCGCCGATGTAGCTCGTCGCTTAGTGCTGGAAGCGCCATTCCAGCAGCATAAAGTTCGAAGGCATCGTGTATGAAGGGGGCGCGGATTGGATCTGGAATTTTGGGTTTCCCGCCGCCTTGGTCGAGATAACCGAGCGGTGCAGCTAGGGGGTAGAGGCCCTGTTTGAGGCGCCCGCGAACGCCCTTCTTTACTTCATCCCTCAGATTCCGAATGTAGTGGGAGGCGATGACTGCCAGGAAGTCACCGGTTAGCTTTCCCTCATTCGAACCGAGATTGATGCTCTCTTGGGAGAAGCGGACATCAATACCTTGCTCCGCTAAATCTTGGATCGCACTCCAGTCCTTTAAATTGCGGGCGCTTCGATCAATCTTGTGAAAGATAACCCCCGATGCTCGGTCTTTTTTAAGCGCGGTAAGCATTCGGGAAAATTCTCGCCGGCCGGTTTTGGCTGCCGTTTCGCGCTCTTCAAACCATGCAGCAATCCGAAATTGATTCCGAGTCGCGAATTGTTTAATCGCATCGCGTTGCTCCAGGAGCGAGGAGCCATGTTCTCCCTGCTTGATTGTCGAAACGCGTATGTAAGCAAAGTAAGATTTCACAAGATATGATTGGCATTACCGAATCTACCTTGGAGTCCAGAATCTTGCGAATCTGATTGTCCACTTTTTTGCGTAAGGCGTTCGTAGATACGCCTAACAACAGCCATATATTGAATGAATGTCTCAGTCGCCTCGCGAAGCTCTACGTCGCTGGCGTCCGGCATAAGTCGGCGGATAAATTGCGGGACATTAAAGTTCTCATCGCTCATGCAAATGAGCGTATGTAACAGAAGTCTGAAATTTAAGGTTGGATTTTGTGTTGCAGCAATTGCATTTGCACCTCTTCGTCGCGCACCAAGTGATTTCTATCATTGAGTGATGGGAGAAAAATCAGAACGAAACTATAAGCACAATAGGGGAGGGGTCGGAGTGCCTGCTGTCTCTCGCGTCTTTGCAGATGGCACGCTCATAGAGCTTATATATTCTTCTCATGACAGGACGACGGCGTTTGCAGTGTGGTGGGCAGGGCAGTTGAGTATTGAGCCGCATTTCGAAACCATCAACGGCGAAAAGCTCGTGCCTTTCTCGCCCGACAACAATCTCATCAAAAATGAGGTCGTTCTGTTGCCATCCGAGGCGTCCGTTTACGGAAGCGAGGAGCAACTGCTGTCAGATATTCAAGATTTCATACACCGATATGCTGACCTTAGCCCTACCTTTGAACAGGTCGCGACTTACTACGTTGTTCTTAGCTGGCTCCATGATGCTTTCAACGAGCTGCCGTATCTCCGGCTGCGCGGCGATTTCGGCACCGGCAAGACCAGAGCGCTTCTGACCATCGGCTCCATTTGCTACAAGGCCTTTTTCGCCAGCGGCGCTTCGACGGTCTCGCCGATATTCCACACCCTCGATGCCTTTCGCGGGACGCTCGTATTCGATGAAGCTGATTTCCGTTTTAGCGATGAACAGGCCGAGATTGTAAAGATTCTCAACAATGGCAATGTTCGCGGCGTGCCAGTCCTGCGAACCATGATGAACCGCAATCGCGAGTTCAACCCGCAGGCATTTCAGGTGTTCGGCCCAAAGATTGTGGCAACCCGGAGCAGCTACGACGACCGAGGCCTGGAGAGCCGTTTCCTTACGGAGGACATGGGAGGCAGGCGATTGAGGGAGGATATTCCGATCAATATGCCGCCCGCATTCAAGGAGGAAGCGCGGGAGCTGCGCAATAAGCTCTTGCTATACCGCTTTCATCGAAGGGCAACCGCAGTGCTTGATGACAGTCTCGCGAACCCCGCGCTTGAACCGAGGCTCAACCAGATACTCACGCCACTTTTGAGCGTCGTAAGCGCGCCGAGTCTGCGCGCGGAGATAACGGCAGTCGCGGCGACCGCCCAAGCAAGTTTAGTTGCCGAGCGCGGATTTTCCTCGGAAGCGCAACTCCTGGAAATAGTCATCGAATTAATGTCAGCCGAACAAGCAACCATAACGGTTGCAGCCATCACGGCCGGTATGATCGACCGATATGGCGCTGAATACGAGCGTCCAATCACCAATCGATGGATAGGGGGCTTACTTCGGAAACGACTCAACATCCGTACCTACAAGAGCCACGGCGTGTATGTCGTGCCTTTAAGCGAGCGCGGCAAAGTCGAACAGTTATGCACTCGATACGGCATAGAAGGGCATAAGAAGGATCCTAATGGGATACAATCGGGGGACGTGGGGACTTCGGGGACTGTCTAGCTATTATCCCGGGTCTGCCAGACGGCGAAGAACAATCGCTGAGTTGCTCTTAGAGCCGTCCGCTTTTATTTCCCTAACCACATCCCCTCGTCCCCAAGTCCACCCAAGTTGACGCCGCAGCACATTCTTCGCTCACTCCATTCACATCGCCGCGTATTTCTGGTGTGCAATTTTTACACATTTGCCCGCCTTACCGATTTATCGCCTCTCGGAGACAATCGAATGCGTGTTTCTGGCCTCACGGTTGGCAACGCGACCTATGAAGAAACTCGATTGCTATCTTCGAACACAACGCCGTGGATGGGGCTTCAGTCAGCGCGAGGTCGCATTCTTGCTTGGATTCAAGGATCGCAGCCTAGTGTCACGGCTGGAACTTAATAAGCAGAATCCTAATCTCAAAGCGGCTTTCGGCTGCGAAGTTCTTTTTGGCGAAGCCGGGAAAGAGCTGTTTCCAAGGTTCTACACCAAAATCCAGGATGACTTCATGCGCCGCGCAAAGGTGCTGCACACACGTCTTCAGCGTGAAGGCTCGCCCGAAGCAAGCAAGAAATTGGATTTGCTAGATGACGCGCTCAAACGAGCGAGGAAGTTCACTAACGAACAGGAGGTATGAAACCGGTATCGCGGCATAGCCTGGTGCTTGGTATATTTCCAAACACCGGAGGCTTCGGTTTTGCTTTATTTGAAGGCCCGCTCGCGCCGGTCGACTGGGGTGTCATCCGTATTCGCGGCAAGGAAACGAATAGACGCTGCATACAAAGAATCGCTCAGTTGGTTGGCCAATATTCACTCGATGTTTTGGTGCTTCAGGATATGGCGGCAGTTGGTACGTACCGGACGCAACGCATTCGTAATCTGAATGATGCGATTTCTGTCTTGGCGGAAACCCAAAGTGTCCCGGTCGTCAAATATTCGCGCGGGCGTGTACGGAAGTGCTTCGAAGCGAGCGGTGCCATTTCACGCTACGCAATGGCCGAAGCTATCGGTAAACACATCCCGATGCTTAAACGGTTCGTGCCGCCAGTGCGAAAACGGTGGATGAACGAGAATCCTAAGATAGGATTATTTGAGGCAGCGGCGTTAGTTTTGGCTTTTTATCAATCCACCAGTGGCCGGCGCTAAGTCGATCAATCGCACTGTCAATTCGATATTACCGCAGGATAGCCACGGCGATTCAGCTCAAGAGCTTCGGGGCCTCGCCTGATGGTACTTGCTTTGAATTCATTTTCTCGGCCAGCGGTGAAAAACCGAATAGTAGACCAAGCCAATAAACACACCCGCCCCAATGCCGGCGAACGCCGTCCGAACGGCGATGGTGTATATCTTTGCATCAATTGCCGACATAAAACGCGTCTCTCCTTTGTACTCGAGGCGCTCGGTGTTACCGTGCAAAATATCCGGTGTGTCAGGAGAAGCGCGCAATTTGTTCTCAAAATATCCAGCTATCACTAAGCCGAGAATACCCAGACTTACTGCAACTATAGAACTTGCCTTTAGTGCCACGGAGATAGCTCGAATATTCTTCTCGGAAAATCCCATAAATTCACCTCTCATTATTTTATTTTGAAGGAGAGGTTTGGGCACCTGCTCCGGCACTAGTTCCTGAGACAGCAGTTCGCAGAGGCGCCGACATCGCGTCGGCAGGGGCTACAGAGAACATGTCAGGCGTGTTTAATGATGTCGATGGAGAGGCCGGGGAGGCAGACCAGTCGCCGCTATCGACGATAATCATCGGTTTTTCCGACTGTATAGGATGTGCCAGCCGTGTTTTCGTCGCATTGTCATTTGCTAATTGGCAAGACAGAGTCTTTCATCAATTCTTCGTTGAAAGATGCCCAGCAACTTCCTGAACAAAGGTTTCTCGATCTGCGGGTGTCAGAGCGATGTATTGAAAAGGGCCAGCCTTCATTTTCAGAACAACTAATCCCGCAGCGAGGCGATTTCCGATAACTAGACAAGTGAAGATGGATGAAGGCTTATTATCAATAGATGTAAAGAGCCTGATTTCGCGAGCAGATTCAATCGATGCGAATTTGACTGTGAACACTTGAAGAAATGTAAGGAAAATGAACTCCACGCCATCTTGTCCGACTCGATAGTCGTAAAGGTGAGACAATCCGAATTTGTACAAATATATCAGGACGCATGCGAACAGGCTTATCCAAACCATCACATATATGAAGGTCATTTTTGGTCAACTCGTTATTTATCGGGGGCGGCCTCAGTTATATAAACCACTATACCTTTTACCGCGTATGGCACACTTCTACCCTGTTCCAAATTTGGAGTTCGAGGGTAGTTGACGTAGGTGTTCTCTAATACCCCATACGCAAACCATGCCACCACGAGCAGTATTGCTGCACTCACTCCGGTAATTGTTTTAACTTTCAGAAGCATTGTCGGCCCCAACATTTTTTCTGGATCATTTAGGGGGCGCTTGTCCAGATTTGCTATCAATCTATTTTCAACTCAAAATTAGAGCCAATTATTATTAGCACTCATAAGTGCTAAAAAGAACGCCAAGGCCATCTCATAAATTTGCGAACACAAAATGAAAACTCTCACAACTTTTCTCCTAGAAATTCTAAATGACCAATACATCGCATATAAGGAGACAAAAACGGTCACCAATATAATCGCATATTGAATGCTTTTGTTTTCACTGCGGTCAATAATCCCCAAACTAGCCAGCATAATTATTTGGAAAATAGCCGGACACACGACGCTCAATGTGTAAACAGGCCATCCTCGATCCTTCATTGCAATTACAAAGCCCAGGCTTACAAAGAGAACAGTGTTTCCGAGAAGTCCCTCCGGCCCTATTAAGAAATAGGTGGGTAAAGCTAACGCCCAACTGCCGCTCTGCATTTATTTGCTCTTGTCTACTTTCCGCTTCCAGATGAGGTGGACGACGTGCTCGCGGCCTCGGGATAATACGAAGATGTAGGCTCTCCATTGGAGCTAGACAGAGTGGAAGAATCTAGCGGGAGAGGAGTGCTATAACCTGGGACGCTAAACGATACTACATCTGGCGGCGCGCCATCGGCAGCATTAATTGCACCCGATACAAATGAATTGCTGTTGTAGAATGAATAGTTGCCGTAGTTGAGCTCAGGAAAAAAAGAATAGTTTTGATTATTTTGATATGATGAAGCGGCTGCAACCATGTTTTCGGAAAACTGCGAAGGCTCTCTTATCCGCCACCGAGCGAAGCGAGGTGGCGGATGTCTCTTCTTGGTCGCCGGTCGGTCATTAAAATCAATATAAGTCGGGCTAGTCTTCTTTCTGAAACCATAGTCAGACCGGCTACTTAGACACGCCCGGTGGGGGATATCATGACACCCCCAACTAACCCCCCGCTTAATTGCTCAGACCTAGCTGCCACTACGGTGCGCCTCCCCATATCCGGCATATTGACATACACGCACGGCGTGCATTTCAATATTCATTCAATACCTAGGGGGCGGGGCATGCAGGTTTCGATCGAACATCGGGAAGCGACTAGCGGCCTTTTCAAAAAGGTAACGCTGCAGGAGGTGGCGATAACCGTTCAGTTTACCGAGGAAGAACGGGCGATCATAAAGAAACATCGGCTAGAGCAGGCCATTGTTCTCGAACGGGAACCCAATGCCTACCGAACTAAGCACCTGACTCAGGCTGAAAGGATCCAATTGGCGGATGTATTCCATCTCAAGGTGGATAGCCTGCTTCGCGGCACTGATGTCTATGCTTGCGATACTCCGCTTGAGGCGCGCCAGTACGATGCCAACCTAAAAGACGCGCTTCGAAACCTGAAGGCGTATCTCACCGAAAATGTCGACGCGCCGGCCGGAGTAGAGACATTCGAGCTCTAAGCGGTGGCCCGTAGACAGGAACCTGGCTGGCTCACCGTCCTCTTTACGGTGTTCGGCTTCGTCGTGATCGTGGCTGCTGTTTTCATCATCTATCTCTTCGTCAATTATTGGCCGCTCTTTCTTCTGTTCGGCATCGGTGCGGCTGCCCTCTACTGGTACACCGCCAGCCCTGCTGCCAAAGAACGCCAAGCGCGCCAACGTACTGCCGAACTTCTGCGCGCTCTCGCGGCGCTCGATTTTGATTTTCCTCTCACACAGACGTTTTCTGCCGATGTGCTCCAGGCTGTTCTGACGCGGGTAGGGGATGCTACGCCTTGCCCTGCCATCCTCAGCGCGTTCACGCAGATTGCGGAAGAGCTGTATATCGCCGAGGAGTTCACTCTCACTGGCATCGTTGAACCTCCGGCATTGCTCGATACCATCGAGGGCGCGCGGTATCGCGAAAAGCTCGTTCGGCAGCGCGCCAAGCTTGCGGACGCGACCGCATTTGAAACGACACGCCAAACGCTTATCGATATCTTTGTTGAAATTGCCAAAGGATTGCCGCCGGTGGCCCGCCAATCAGCCGCGGAGACCACGCCCGGGCGTGACAATGCTACGCCGATTGCCGCGTTCTCCGTTCCGCTGATCGATATCCTTCCCGATGTCGGGAAGCAGGTTGAGGAAGTCATCTTCGGTTTCTATGCACAGAAAGCTCGCTCACGTGAGCTATTTGCCGATTTACGCAACCAACTCGATCGAAATCACTGCCTCGCTTCCGGATTGCCCGATACACGAGACTCCCGGGATTCTTCAAAACTCATTCTCCCTTCGGCTCATGACGGCACGCCTGCCGAGATAGTGAGCGGCTATCTTGCCGATACGCCACTCCTTGAACTCTTTAAGGCCACGGTGCCGTTTACAATTCCAGAGCAAACACGGTTTGAGCACACTCATATCCTAGCCGGCTCAGGCCACGGCAAGACGCAGACATTGCAGCATCTACTCGTCTCCGACCTCCGGCAGGAGAATCATCCCTCGCTCATCGTTATTGATAGTCAGGGAGACATGCTGCGCAAGATTTCGCACATGGCGCTTTTTGACCCAGACGGCGGGACGCTTGCCTCCAAGCTCATCATCATCGACCCGTCCGACGTTGAATATCCGCCCGCGCTCAACATGTTTGATGTCAATTTCGAGCGTCTGGGCAAATACGGCGCGGCCGCCCGCGAGCAAATCCTCAACGGCGTCATCGAGCTATATGACTATATTTTCGGCTCACTGCTCGGCGCTGAGCTGACGCAAAAACAGAGCGTTATCTTCCGCTATCTCGCACGCCTGATGCTCACTATTCCCGGCGCAACAATTCACACGCTCATTGAGCTGATGAACGACGCCACGCCGTTTCAAAAGAATATCGAGCAACTACTGCCAGGCGCACGCATGTTTTTCGAGACGGAATTTCCGCATAAGTCGTTCACGGATACCAAACGGCAGATACAACGCCGCCTATGGGGCATTCTCGAAAATCCTACCTTCGAGCGGATGCTCACCGCGCCGAAGAACCGCATCGATATGTTCGACGCGCTCAACACCGGCAAGATTGTGCTCGTCAATACCGCCAAGGACTTTCTCAAAGCCGAACGGTCCTCATTCCTTGGCCGCTTCTTTATCGCCTTGACGCTTCAAGCCGCGCTTGAGCGCGCCGCTTTGCCGGAAGGGAAGCGCCGACTAGCATTCCTCTACATCGATGAAGCTGCCGACTACTTCGACACCAATATAGATGATTTGCTGACTCAAGCCCGCAAATACAATCTTGGAGTTATTTTCAGCCACCAATATCTCGATCAATTGGCGCCGGGTCTGCGTTCCTCGATCGCATCGAATACCAGTATCAAGCTGGCGGGAGGCATATCCGACCGCGATGCCCGCTCGCTCGCACCTGATATGCGCACGACCCCCACCTTTCTCCTTCAGCAGCGCAAGAGTGTGAAGGCAACGCAGTTCGCTTGCTACCTGCGTAACATCACGCCGCACGCGCTTTCGCTGTCAGTGCCGTTCGGCACGCTGGAAGCGCAAGCAACGATGAGTCCTAACGCGTTTGGTTGCCTCCAGAACGAGAATAGGGCCCGTGTAAGTGTTTCAGGATCAACCGAGAGCGTGCAACAGCCTGCTTCCGGCCGTTCACATCCGCAACCGCTTCCGGAGCACGCCATCGCTTCGACCGCACGGCCTGACGACGATTGGAGCGGATAGCGGACCATCGTTTGCGATATGTGAAGGTATGAGTCGCAGCGAGTACCAAATTAAATTTGCGTCTCGCGGGAGAGCGCGGTTGGACTTAGAATCCGGCATGATACAAATCATGCATGTCAGATCTCTCGATAGTAGAACCGATACGTCGCCGGCGATTCCATCGTTCCGAGGTGGTGCCACCATTTCAGCTTACCGAGCGTGACGTTGAAATCGCGCGGCAAGTCGCACGGCACCGTTTCTTGCGATCGACCCATATTTCGCTACTGCTCGAGGCTCCGCACAAGAAGATATGCGAGCGTCTGACGTTGCTTTACCACGCCGGATATCTCGACCGGCCGCGCTCACAGCTTGAATATCACGTGCGCAATGGCGGCAGCGCTCCCTACGTCTATGGGCTTGGCAATCGCGGTGCGCGACTTCTAAAGGGCTCCAACGAGTTTGGTCCAACAGGCGTCGATTGGGCTCGAAAAAATCGAGACACCACACATCAATTCCTGCTTCATGCGTTGTCAATTGCGGACTTCCGAGTGGCGCTTGCCGTAGCGTGTCGCACTGGTCCTGACGTGCGGCTTATAGAACCGGATGAGCTGCTTCAATCCGCTCCCGAACAGACCCGGCAAGCCCCCAATCCGTGGAGTTGGCGGGTCCGTGTCCAATTCAAGGGACAGATTACCGAAGTGGGCGTCATACCGGACTATGTTTTCGCATTGATCGTGCCTGACGGCCGGCGGCGACCTTTCGTCGTTGAAATTGATCGGGGGACGATGCCCATCGAACGGGCCTCACTAAGCCAGACGAGCATCCTGCGGAAATTCCTCGCGTATGAGGCAAGCTACAGACAGTGGCTGCATACATCACGATTTGACTGGAAGAATTTCCGCGTGCTCATCAAGACAACGAGTCAAGAGCGTGCCAATAGTATGCATGCGCTGATACAGAACACCTCCGAAATCAATGGGTCGGCACTGTTCCTGTTGAGTCACCAATCCGCACTTATCCAATCTGATATTCTTACAATTGGCTGGAGCAATTCGCGTGGCGCTGCGACTACGCTAATTTAATTGAGTTGACGAAAATTCGAGAACGATAAATTATTCTTTGAACCTCGGGGCTCAGCAGCAAAGCCTAATTTGGGAGCGGTCCGATCGGCATCTTTACCGCCGTCTGACTTGACGGGGCCTGGGCAACGTGTATTTTATGGAAATTCCACGTATTCGTGTATGGGGGCACGGGTGCGATGCCCTTGCTCGCATGGCTTTTGCAATTCCTGTCGTGGGCCTGGGGAGGCCTGCTCGCCTTTGCGGGGCAAAACTGGTTTTTGGTGCTGATCGACCTGACCCTCACCGGGTTGATCCTTTATCCACTTATCGATTTTCTCTTCGTTGGTTGGAGACGCAGAGCCAACGAAATCACGACCTGCCTCACTCCCAAAGCCAAGCAACTATATTTAAATTCGTTTCAGCAAATACCGGTAACCCTCGCGCAAGCCCCCGGTGAATTCGAAAGGCTCTACCGAGAATGGTACGGGCGCCGATATCATATTCTCCCAATTTTATTTGTATTCTTCGTTTCGATCGTTGAGGACTATGTACTCGCTCAAGCATTGCAGGATTTGCAGTCAGGCAAGGGCCTTACGACCGTCGCTGCCGCGATTGCTGGTGCCTATACATTCGTAGCGGGCGACCTGTTCACACGGATGCAGCGGCGCAATCTCTCGCGGGCCGATATCCTGCGCAGCGCGCTACGACTTGCGATGGCTTTGCCGATTGGATTTGCGTTTGCCAACCTCGGCACCGAGAGTATCGCGCCATTTCTGGCATTTGCGGTTGGTGTCTTCCCGATACAAGAGCTCTTTACGATTATCCGGCGACTGGCAAACAACAAGCTCAAACTCGAGTTGGGTGCTGACACCTCACCCGATCAGGTCAAGACTTTGGCCGGTATCGATGCCTCGACCGCGGATCGGATTGCAGATGCAGACATCACGACCATCACTCAGCTTGCATGGTGCGATCCGATCCAATTGACCATGCGCGCCAATCTTCAATTCAATTACGTGTTGGACATCGTAAGTCAGGCGCTGGCCTGGGTATATCTCGAAAAGAAGTTGGAAAAATTACGGCCACTTGGACTGCGCGGAGCGATAGAAATCCGCATACTTCTTACCGAGATCAAGTCCGGCTCAAGAGCGGAAAAAAGACAAGCCCGGGTGGTGTTGCCTGCGGCGGCAAAGGCTGCCGACGATATGTCGTTGCCCGGTTTGAAATATGCATTCCATCAGATTGGCGAGGATCCTGCGACCGCCTTCCTCGACGAGGCACGTTAGTGGACCCCTGTTCAAGAGCGTAGGAGCCATCAATGGCGAAAACAATTCAGCGGTCGGTTCTTCAAGCCATGGTGATAGAGGCAATGAAGGACCCCGGGATTTCGATGGCGACGAAGATCGCTACGGAATGGCCGGGTGTAAACCCATTGGCGTATGTTTGGGGAGAGTGCATCACCTATGGTCCCTTCGCCAAGGATGGCATGGGCGCAGCAAAGGGCGGTTTGTCTTACGCCAGCGTTGTCAAAGCCCAACCCAAGACCCTCGGCGACTTCGAAGCAAAATGCGTTGAACCTTGGTTCAAGCAAAACGGATGGGCGATAACGCAATAGCAGTCGGCGTTTCTTTTTGAGGAGGGCGTTTATGTTGGTGACTCGAATTGTCAGGCTCGCTGGGCTGATCCTTTTAGGCACTTGCGCTACAGTTGCAAACGCATCGGAAGACAAAATTCAAATTTCCGCACAAGAGTTGAGGACGATATGTAAGCCCGACGCAATCAAAAATGACCTTGATATTCAAAAATTTTGTCGGCAACATTTAAACGAATCCATCGTCTCTTCGGTTCCTCCTGCGGGACGCTCTGCGATGGCGGCTACCTCTGCGCCTATGCAAAAACCACCTAAGGCGAAGCTGCCGACAGATGATCCATGCGACAAGCGCCTTTTTGTCCGGGCAGACCCGCTGGATAATGCTTTTTACGCCGTATTGCCGACATCGGCCGGCAACGCCAAAGGCGCCTCCCTCAGTTACACCAATAAAGCATCTGCGGGCACTCAGTCGGCGGATATCAACGGGATAGTCAGTTTCGTCGCTTTTGGCAGCGGCCCCTGTGGATATGGCGGCGGTGGAACGACAACGCTCTGGGCTATCGCGCCTTGGGTTTCTTCGAGCGGAACGTGGAATGAGCCCGTTTCAAAAACTGAAAACGAAGCTCTGAAGGGCGGCGTGGACCTCCAAGTTGGTTTGCTGGCCCCAACATTTTTTAACTCCCAGCACTATTTTGATCTGTCGCCATTCGATCAGACGGATTTCCGAGGCAAAGCGCATGCAGGCGGTATCAATCTGGCCTACGAACCGGTGATTCCATTCCTCTACTTGGGTCAGAGCCCCGGCGCCATCATTCCTCACTTGCTCAACGGGTATTGGGAGCTCCGGGCTGAAAGTGAGTTCCGTAATGTAACTTCTGCAGGGGTAACCAACCTAACGGTTGGGAACTATGAGTGGTTCGGCGGAACAATCCGTGGACAATTGTTTCTCTTCTACGATCCCGTTCCGGGTTCATGGGAAGCGAACTCTGCGATTGCAAACCGCATCTCGTTAATTGGCACCTACCAAGACTATGGTGACGCGAGGTCGTCGTTAGAGGCTCGCAAATACTCCGCTGAAATCCAATATAAACTCTCCGGCTGTTCGATGGGCCAAGAGAGCGATCCAAAGTGCCAAACATCGGACCAGTCGTCGTCATCGATTTCGTTTGAATACGATTGGGGTACCGACAAGGACACGTTGGTGTTCACCAAGCAATACCTTGCCAAACTCAGTTATAAATACTGACGACGAAGCAGGTTACGTGTGCGTTTAAAAGATATCGGAACGCGGCCCCGCATTTCAGAGTGTAGATGGATCGGAAGATCTCATGGCCAAAAACATTGTTATTTTTTCAGACGGAACGGGCCAGGCCGGCGGCCTTACCCCCCGACGAAAACATAAGCAACATTTACAAGCTCTTCCGTGCCACACGTTGCGGCCCGGAAACAGAAATTGATCCGAGCGCGCAATTGACGTTTTACGATCCTGGTCTGGGCTCGCAGCCTGACAGTGATCTTTTTTGCGGAGCGCGCCTACCGCTGGCTGCACAATCTCGTGAGCCAAGCGACCGGCCTCGGAATAACGCTAAACATTATCGACTGCTACGCCGCAATTCTGCAGATGTGGCAGCCCGGCGATCGCGTATTCTTGTTTGGATTTAGTCGAGGCGCATACACCGTACGCTGCGTGGCCGCCGTGCTGTCGATGTGCGGCATACCGACGACCATGGCAGACGGCACCGCTCCTCTTTTCCGCGACGAGAGGTCCACACGAAAGATCGCCAAAGAAGCCGTCAAGCAAGTGTACCAGCATGTGAGCTCGCCGAAAGACACAGCATACTTAGAGCAGTGTAAGGCGCTCGCGCTTCAGTTCCGAAAAAATATCGCTCGGATGAGAATGGTGCGGCGAACGTGCGGCCGAAACGCTGCCGGCTTTGCTCGCGGATGAGCCCGCCGGTGCCGAGCTGCTCGTATTGTTTCGGCTCCGCAAAGATACGGTCAACGCGACAAGCGAACCGGCTTTGCCGATCACGGCCGAGCGGGCAGCATGAGGGAGCTGATCTTTGTATTGGTTCGACGCCACTTCACTCGATTACCTCGTCGACGCGGGTGAGCACCGTCGGTGAAAGTAGCAACTTAGCCATTGGATTGGCGGCTGAAGTTTACAGTCTGCTGATAATGACTAGGACGACAGAACATCTCCAGATGCATGATCGGTTTGCGATCGCTGCTAGTATGTGTACGACGTAGGACAAGCACGGGATCGCCTATCCTCATTTTCAGTTGCGGGGCTATTTTGGCATCAGCGGCAACTGCGGATGCGACCTGTTTGATATGCGCTGACGACACGCCGTTAAATTGTTCGATCAAATGGATAAGCCGGTCTTTGCTCAAGAGTTTGCGTGGAATTCGTGACGCATAGGTTACGGAGGTGAAAAGATGGACGACAGCATACGGAGTGCCATCTGTGGTTAGTAATTTAACGATGCGGAACAACTTTCTAGTTTGCGGTAGAGCAAACAGGGTCGCTAGATGAGGAAAGTTTTTTGCCAAAACAGGGCGGGCTTCAAGTACCGGCGCATTTGCAAGAGAGGCAACAAGAAGCTCGTCCAGAGACCCAATTGTCCATGATCCGCCGAAGCTACGCTCGGACACTACGGTTCCTAGACCGGCGCGCCGCTCGATCAATCCGTCGGTGACCAGTCTTTGGAGGGCAGAACGCATGGTGTGGCGACTGACCTGAAATTCCTCCATTAGCAGCAATTCTGGGGGCAGGCCTGATTCCTTGTATCGGCCGGCTGCGATACGCTCCCTCATTTTATCGGTGACTTGAAGATGGACAGGAATTTTACGCCGCATCTTGGGGACTTTCATGGGACTATTTGTAACGACTATACATGCTCTCGCGCTTCTTCCATTCCGTCTCGATGTCGAAGCTGAGGTTTTGTCACCAATGGCGGCCGGTTCGGTTTTTTTTGCACCGGCGTGCATCGAGAGATTATTTCACTTGCACAGCTTGATCCAGCGCCGGGACGAACGGTTTATTTCTCTGCAGCTGGCGGCGAAACGGCATTACGCCGGCTGTATTGTTTGACCTAAATGAATAGCGGCATCTATTCTCAATTACTACCCCGCCGACCGAGCTAGCGATAGCCTGACCGACGCCTTATCATCAACGTTTCCTATGAATCATCCAAATCGATTGCGAACGAACATCATTGATCGCCGTCAGAATCATCAGGGGTTGAGTTTCCGAAGCGACAGATCCGTAAGGATGATCGTAGGCATCTCTTGGGCGTTCGAACGGTTGGCGTAAAGCCAATCCACGTTGAGTGCGTATGTAGAGTCCAAACACGAAAAAACGATACACCGAGTTGTCGCCGACGCGGTTTAAGGATTTTTGGCGCTCTTGACCAATCCTATTTTGCAAATTGCCTTAAGGGATGCACCGACCTACTGTTTGGCTACACGAATGTGGTCCGGGGCCAATCCGGAATTATGGCGCTCATACATGGCGCTGAACGCCGCCTCGATATGCCTAGTATACGACTTGGTATCGAAGAGCGCTTCCGTGAACCTGTTGGCTGCAAGCTTGCGTTTGATTTCGTCGAGCCTCATTGGATTTCTACCTAAGTCGACCGCTAGCGCTTCGTACTCCTCTTGTGTCGTCGTGATAAGCTCGGAAAGGCCGACTGCATTCAAGAGACTCGACGCGACCCTTCCGGCGAAACTCTCGCCTATTTGTGTCAAAATTGGTAAACCTGCCCACAAACAATCGCTTGCAGTAGTATGTGCATTCGATGGCCTTGTATCGAGGAAAAGGTCAGCTGATTTGTATCTGGCGAGATGGTCCGCGATAGACGGCAACCGCTTTGCAAACACGATACATTCTGGACCGACACCGCAAGCAGCTGCTTCCCTAGTTATGTTTGCTGCAACGACCGGATTGTTTTCAGCCAGCCACAGTACGCCGCCACTTACCTTCTTCAAGATGCGCATCCAGGCATGAAAAACATCCGGAGTGATCTTGTATCCTTGGTTGAAGCAGCAAAATACAAACCCGGTTTCCGGGAGTCCGAGTTCGGCCCGGTTGAAAACGCGTTCTGATATGATGCGCTTTGCGTCGGTCGGGGCGTACGAATGTGGAAGATATGCAATCTTCTCCGAATAGAAGCCCTGCGAAGTTTCAGGAATTAGCGTGGCATCAGCTATCAAATAATCGAGATAGTCGGCGCCTATAGTGCCGGGGTAGGCTAAGTAATTGACTTGCACCGGCGCGCAACGCTGGGTGAATACCTCCATGCGGTTGCCGCCGGTGTAGCCCATCAGATCAATGGCGATATCAACTTCGAGCTCTCTGACCTTTTGAGCAATGTCAAAATCGCTAGCGGTTGACATATCAATGAATAATTCGAAGGCCGCCTCAATCCGTTTTCGTGTCTCGCTCTGATCGTTTGGCCCGAACGATATTGCGATTGTTTCAAATCTATTACGGTCATGATGCTCGAAAACGCCGGCAAGAAGGTGGGAAGTTGCGTGGTCTCGAAAATCGGCTGCTAGGTAGGCGACCTTGATACGGTCGTGCCGATAACGCTCAAAACGTTCGTTTGGCTGCTTCGGCGGATAGGTACTTTTGTTGAAAAGCATATTATAGCGATATTGTTCAGCCGCTGACGAGGATAAGGCCTGTAGCGCGAAAGGGTGAATGGCCAGAATCCCCCGCTCCAGGTTGGCAAAGAGGTGGCTGTATTCCGCGTCGAAGTTACGCCAATTGGATAGGTGCATTTTGGAGTGGAGGCGGCTTCCTTCCAGCAAAGGCAGATCTGCCTTTAGGGCGAATGCCTTCTCGTAAGCTTTTAACGCAGCCTCATATTGTTTGGCATCTCGATAAACATTCCCACCGCCAAGCCACGCCTCGGCGAGCTTGGGTTTGAGCGCGAGCGCTTTGTTGTAGTCAGACAGGGCGGCTTCGCCGCGCTTCAGATCGGATAGGGCATTTGCGCGGCTGAGCCAAGCTTCCGCAATATCCGGACGAATTGTTATCGTCTTATTGTAAGCCTCGAAAGCGTCGTCATATCGTCTGAGAGAAGCTAAGACATTACCATAGCCTAGCCGAGCGTCAGCCAAATTCGAGTTTATCTGCAGCGCCTTCTTGTAAGCTTCGATAGCCTCATCATAGCGCTTGAGTTGGCTTAAAGAGTTTCCCTTGTTGCAAATAGCTTCGGCAAAATCAGTCTTTAATGCGATAGCCTTGATGAAATCCGCAATGGCCTCTTCGTAACGCTTTAAGTCGTTAAGGGTGGTTCCTCGATTGTTTAGTGTGAGATGATTCGAAGCATTTATTGCAAGCGCTCTATCAAACTGTTTGAGAGCCTCTGCGGGTCGATTGAGATTTTTTAAGACGATGCCGTAGTTGCTAAATGTAGCGTCGTTCGCGGAGGCAAACTGAACAGCAGATTTGAGGTATGATTCCGCGTCCGCAAACCGCTCAAGTCGAATCAGGACAATCGCGATTAGGTTGAGCGCGGTATAATTCTTGGGATCTTGACGCAAAACCTCTTTGAATTGGCGTTCCGCCTCATCAAGCTTTCCAGCTTGTAGCGCTGCCATCGCGGTGCGGCCAAGCGCTTCAATTGACCGGGCCATATTCCGTCACCTTCGTAGCGTACTACAAGCGATGCCGGTCTAAGCAAGATCCGAGGATGGGATCGAAATCAGTAGCGACTTGCCTCAGAGCTCGGCCGGACCGAAGCGCTTCCTTCGCGAGCTCTGTAGCCTTATCGTATCCTACATAGGGCACGAGCGCCGTCGCCAGCGCCATACTTGTTTCCAAATTCTCTCGGCAGCGATCAATGTTGGCCTCAATTCCGACAACGCAGGTCTCCACGAAATTAGAAATACACTGCGTAAGAAGCTTTCCAGCCTGGTGCAAACTAAAAACAATGACTGGTTCCATTGCGTTCAATTGAAGCTGCCCGGCTTCTGCAGCCATTCCCACCGTTAGGTCTAGTCCATAGACCATAAAGCAAACCTGGTTGAGTGCTTCTGCTGCGACCGGGTTGACCTTTCCTGGCATCAGTGAAGATCCTGGTTGGCGTTGTGGCAATATCAATTCCCCGAGCCCACCACGAGGGCCACTCGATAATAACCTGAGATCGTTCGCAATCTTTGAGAGCTTTGACGCAACCCGCTTCAGCATGCCGGAATAGAGAACGAACGCTCCCATGTCCCAGGTTGCTTCAATCAAATTCTCTGCAGAAAGGACATTAAGACCCGTGACCTCGCGCAAATGTTGCACGACACTTCTACGATAAACGTCAGACGCTGCGATCCCCGTTCCAATCGCGGTCCCGCCAAGATTTATTTCCAGGAAGAAGCGTTGAATCTCCTTCAATCTTGCGACGTCCTCTCGAGTCGTCGTGGCATAGGCTGAAAATTCCTGCCCAAGCGTCATCGGCACTGCATCTTGCAACTGCGTGCGGCCCAGCTTTGCTATGTCTGAGAACTGGCTTGCCTTTGAGCCAAAGGCGTCCGCAAGGGTTTCAAGGGCTGCCATCAGCTCCTGATTCATTGCGTAAATTGAAAGGCGGACCGCCGTCGCATAGGCATCATTCGTGGATTGGCACCGGTTAACGTCGTCAATTGGATGCACGAGCGTATATTCGCCCTTTGCGCCGCCGAGAAGTTCATTGGCGCGATTGGCAACAACCTCATTCATATTCATGTTCGTTGAGGTTCCTGCACCGCCCTGCAGTACGTCGACAACAAATTCATTATCCAACCGGCCTTCGATGACTTGTTGGCAGGCAGCGATAATTGCATCGCGCTTTTTTTGGCTAAGACCTTCAGCGCCTGTGTTTGCTAAAGCAGCGGCAATCTTAACGTAAGCTAGAGCGCGAATGAGATGGGGTAGCTCGCTTATTGATCGTCCGGAAATCGTAAAATTGCTTACTGCGCGTGCAGTTTGTGCGCCGAAATACCGTTCTACAGGGACAAAAACGTCGCCCAGTGAATCACGTTCGATCCGGTAAGCTGCCGATTGGTGTCCACGATCGTTTATATTTGACACGAGTAGGTCCATAAATGCTCTCTCCTAGAGATTGGGAAAAGGGGGTCTCCGGGCAGGCCCGGAGACCCCAGTTCGGGCTTGGTGGAGGAAGGACCAAGCCGCAAATTTGATTCATGCGATCTTCATCTTGATCAGACGATCAGAGATAGAAGTTTCGCTGCACGCGAAGGATATCGAAAGTCTCACTCATATTGTTTAGCGTCAGAGCGCCTCAGGATATCCGCGCTGTTACTGGTCCAGGTGAGACCTTAAGCTTAGGACGGCACATCAAAGCGCCCTCATGTATTGTGGTCTGCCATTGTTTGGCACAGGGCGAGGTGCTTGCACGAGAAAGCGTTACTGGGAGACAACAAAACCCCCGGCGGTTTCCCGCCGGGGATCTTGATTTACGTCAGGCTATGATCAACCGATCAGGGCCAGAAGTTACGCTGGAAGCGAAGAACGCCAGAGAAGGCGCCGACATCGCCGGCGGTGAGAACGGCGGCTGTGCCGTTCGCGCCGGTAATGGCCGCACCACTCTCCGCGCTCTTAACCCTCGTGTACAAGACCTCGAGGCTGACATCCAGGTTCGTCACAGGCTGCCAGACAGTCCGCGAGCCAACCTGCCAGGCCGAGAAGTCCATGCAACCAGCACCCAACGCCGGGGTGAGACCCGGGCAGATGATGGTGTCGATCGCATTGCTGTTGGCCTTGTAGTTGAAGTAGGCACCCCACAGTGAGGTGTTCCAGTTGCTGGCCCAATAGTGCTGGATACCACCGTTGACGTTCCAGGCTTTCGACAGCTCCAAACTACCGGAGGTAGTGCTGTTGTAGGCAGCGTCGGCGACCCAGCCCACGCCCACCGTACCGCTCCGCACCAGTCCGAACATCGTGGAGGTATTCACGCCGTTCTGGTTGGCGCAGTAACCGACCGCACCACTGCAGTAGTTCGCAGACACGCCGACGCTATCACTCTTGCCGAGCATCGGCAGGTTGACTTTCAAGCCGCCACCGACCGCGTAGCCCAGGGCATCGCTCGGATGGGCCGTCGTGCCGATAGTTGTATTGTAGTAGGTGGCGCTGTCGTTATGCAGGGCGCCTTCGATTTGCGCTGAGCCCCACGCCTGATCGACGCGGAAGTTGGCGACAAGGTCAGGAACCTTGGTACCGGCTGCACTCGACGTCGGGTTTCCGCCAACGCCGCTAGTGGTGTTTAACGTGTTGAAGTTAGCGACGGTAAGGGCACCAGCGCCAGCGCCAATGTTAAAGATGGCCATTTCGTTTTCAAAGTGATCTTCGAGCGACAGAGACGCTGACAGACCGTTGCCAAACTGCGCGGTATAGGCGAGCACAGGAACACCGCTGCCGCTAGTGTCGTTGAACAGGGCCGCGGTCAGGTTGGTGTAACCGAAGTCGGCCAACGACATGTTATAGAACGACTCGGTCTTGCCGAAGGTCCAGCCACCGAGCTGGACGAAGGCGCGATCGACATAGAGAGTCGCGCCCGAGCCGCCGTCGATAGAGTCGCCGGTCGTCCACTGGAAGCCCGCCCGGGTATAGGCGCGCAACGTGCCGTATTCGGTCTGTGAGCGAACGTCCCACGTCGTGAGGAAACGGCTGCGACTGATTAGCGAGTTCTGCGCACGCGTTTCCTGAGCGTTGGCGCCGTTTATCGTCGGGTTGAACGACCCACCGGAGTTTTCCAACCACTCAGATCGAGCATAGCCGCCGAACTTGATACAGGTATCGGTGCCCGGGATGTAGAAGAATCCCGCACCGTACAAGCTACAAATCTTCACGTACTGGACCGGTTTGGCCTTAACGGGAAGATCGGCAGCCTGCGCCCCAGTCATCGCAACGAGACCCGCTGCGGTGCCCAGGAGAAGGCTTTTTACCATCTTCATCTTGACTTCTCCAATAGTTGTTTATTTTTGAGAGGGTTCCGTATCCGCCAAGTGCGACAGCACCGAAGGAACTTCCCCTTGCTCCCCGCAATCCGAAAAAACTTTTCACACCCTGCAATCGGCCCAACCGGGCTTAATCACTTGATGCAATCCGTCCACCCGGAAAGCACGACATGGGTTGCCCCTTCCGTCGCATCTGAACCTTGATGAAAATGTCCGGACATTACAAGACGACGCAATGTAAATGTCCGGACATTTCAGTTGAATTCATGCTCAATGTCGAGACGCGTTGCAAATATGCAACAAAACTCTGACCGGTGTCGTAGTTAATGTCGTGCTGAAAATCCGCCCCCTGAAGCCTCGTAAAATTGTCTTACTCGGCTTTGTCGCGATAATTATATATCACTAACATATTGATAATATTATATAATATAAGGATCGCCAAGTCCGGCGTGCGCAGGTGTGCCGTCAAAGGTGATTCATCAAATTGCAAATACCGTGACGTGAGAACGCAATTTCTACTTAGGAATCATATGTTCATGTGTTTATGATCTATCATTGGAAATGTTCGGACATTATAGAGATTTCAGTTGCAAAGCTTGTTGCTGCATGGTGAACATAGCGCGTACGAACTGAACCTCCAAAACTGCGTGTCTATGACCAACTCTCTCAATCACGTGAGGTCATTACCTCGGTTCAGCGACGAAGTTCAAAAGTTGCTGGAGGCGGGGACCGATCCTTGGGCACGGCGTCGTCGCCTCGACAGGATCGACGCTGCCGCGCCACCGCGCGACACGTTCGGCGACGTGGTGGCCGAGCGCATGGAATATCTTAAAGCGAGTGGTCGCAGGTCACCTACACTCAGCAAGAACAAATGGTTGCTGGAAGACTTGGCGGCACCGCTTGCTTGCCGGCCCATTGCCGAGATAAGCGCGGATGAAATTCTGCAGCTCTTGAAGCAGATCGAGACGAGCGGCAAATGGGAAACCGCTCGGCGTCTGCGTGGGGCCATAGGAACAGTGTTTAAGCACGCGATGCTCACATCGCGCGTGAAGCGCGACCCTACCTTTCTATTGCATGGAGCTCTGCTGCCGCGGAGCGTCCATCGTAGAGAGGCCATAACCGATGAGATACGGCTTGGGCAGCTGATGGTCTCGATCGATGAGTACGTCAACTGGGTGATCCGGGCAGCGCTGCAATTCCTCGCCCTGACTATGGCGCGGCCAGGCGACATCCGAATGATGCGGCGCTCAGAAATCAACTTCGAAGAGGCCCTCTGGCGAATTCCAGCCGAGCGAATGATAACGCGCCGTCAGCACGACGTGCCACTTTCACGTCAAGCCCTGAAGGTGCTGAAGGAGGTCTGGCCGATCTCCGAATGTGGCGAGTTCGTGTTTCCTATCATCCGTTCAATCCGAAAGCCGCTCGCAAAGAATGCGTTAAACTCTGCGCTTCGGCGAATGGGGTATGCTAGGCACGAAATGACACCGTTCGGCTTCCGCACTAGTGCAAGCACAATTCTCAATGCACGCGGATTTAATTCGGACGTCATCGAAGCGGCCCTGGCTCGCCAGGAAGCGAATAATGAGGTCAGGCCAGCGTACAATCGAGCGACCTATTGGCGCGAGCGGGTCGAACTCATGCAGGCATGGGCAGATTTGCTCGATGAATTCAAGATGAGATCGCTTCAGCCTCATGTCGAAACCGCAGCTACTCCGATTCGACGAAATTTCGGAAGGGTATCCGGCTGTTACACATGAGCGCTAACCCTGCGCTTTGTCTTTTTGGCCTTGCTTGAGCTAACAACAAAGCCTTCGCGCTTAAAAACATCGTCAAAACTCTCGCCTTTTTTTAGAGCCTCGCCAAAAGCCCCTCCGAAATTGTCGTCACAGCCAAGCAATTCGGATAACGACCCCAAATACGCCTCCGCGCGGATGTAATTCTGATTTATCATCGTGAACAAGGCGAGAGCTTGCAGCCTAACGGCAGGGTCAACGATTTTGCTTTTCTTCATGATCAACTCCTAGATACCTTAAGTGAAATCCGGCCGCTGACGCCTTCCTTCTCGGTGTGTATCCAATCGTTTGTATTGAGCCTACAATCGATTGGATTGTCAATTGTGAATTTTTTGCGAGGCGGCCGAGATGATCATGCATATAACGGCGCCGCAATCTCTTGACATATCTTCCAAACCTGTGAGACGTTGCTGATTGTCAGCAATCATCCATCCCCGGTCGAAGTGCCTACTAAACTTGGACACGCGGAAATTGGAGGAACGACACTTTGCTGGTTCAGCCAGAGAGGAACGAAATGTCGATCACCAAGGTCATGCCTTGTGCCGCGGCCGCCCTCACCGCCGCCTTGTTCTTCGGCCTCGGAGCAGGTGCCTCTGCAGCTTGCCTTCCGGCTCCGCCAGATCTTGTTAGCTCCGGCGAATTGACGATTGGCACGGCGCTAACCGCTCCACCGATGGGCTTTATGGACGACGGGAAGCCTACAGGGTTCGACCCCGATCTTGCGTCCGCGCTTGCTGAAAAGATGTGCCTAAAGCCGAAATTCGTGAACCTTGCATTTCAGGGCTTGTTCCCTGGGCTGATCTCGAAAAAATTCGACATCATCTCATCGCAGGTCGGAATCACCGAAACTCGTAAAAAGCAGTTCGACTTCCTGCCAGTGTTCAAAGGCGGGCTTAGGCTTGTTACCCAGAAAGGTAGCGGGATTCGGTTTAAGACCGAAGCAGACGTTTGCGGACATCCTGTCGCGCTAGCCGCGGGTACGAGTCAGATGGCCGCTCTTGAGCGGATCAAGGACGAGTGCCCGAAAGACAAACCGATGACGATGAAGATATTCAGCAGCCAGATCGAGGCGCTGAACGAAGTGGCCAAAAAAGCGGTCGATGCGGCCTACGTCGATTGGCCAGTCGCGGCCTATCTCATCAAGCAACGCCCCAACGATTTCGTTGAAGCAAGTCCGGTGCTCAGCGGCGACGGGCCTGGCACGCCGCGCCACCTCAATGGCATCGTTTTCAGGAAAAGCGAAGATGCGACGAATGCTGCCGTTGCTGCTTCTCTGAAAGCCGTCGAGGCGGACGGAACCTATGATAAAATTCTGACAAAGTGGAATCTCGCTGAAGGCGACATCCGCAAGAATGATTGATCTACCGGCAGGGTAGGGGAGCTCAATAGCTTGCATTTCGACAGCGAATATTTTTGGAGCTTGCTCTTTTCGACGGAATTTCTACGACCGGCCCTGCTTGTCGTTGGAATTGCAGCAATCTCCATGCTGATCGGAATCGCAATTGGGACGATCGGAGGGATCGTCCTGACCTCTCTCCTGCCGGGCTTGCGCCAGGTGGTCAGAACGTACGTCACGACCATCCGGGGCATACCAGTCCTCGTGCAGATTGTGTTTTGGTACAACGGACTTTCCGCTCTTACCAACGGGGCGGTCAATCTGCCCGCTTACTTCGCTGGAATCCTCGCCCTCGGCATCAACGAAGGCGCCTACATGACCGAGATCGTTCGGGCGGGCATCCAGTCGGTCGATCGTGGCCAGCGAGAAGCCTCGCAAGCCTTGAGCCTAAGCTATGTATCGATGATGAGAAGTGTGATCCTGCCACAGGCGGTGCGTATAGCGATTCCACCCACGGGTAACCAAGTCATCAACCTGATCAAGAACACTTCGCTACTGTTCGCGATAGCGATTCCCGAAATCTTCGCGACAGGGACAAATCTGTTCAGCATGAACTTCAAATATTTCGAAGTCATCGCCGTCGTCGCAATCTGGTATCTCATACTCGCTTTCGGCTACGGCTTGATCCAGCGGGCGCTTGAACGTCACTTCGGAAGGGGTCGGATTGGTCTATTCGGGAGTGGCGCGACATGATCCGCAACCGGTTTTACTATCGATCGCCCCTAAGGAGATTTTCCCCGTGGCTTTGATCGCACTCAAACGTCAGCCCGCCGAGCAAATGGCCGCGGAGGCACTAAAGGAAGCGATCCTGACGGGCGTAATGAAGCCCGGTGAGCGCCTAACCGAAACCGTTCTTGCCGAACAGTTCGGTGTGTCGCGGGGAACTGTTCGCATCGCACTTCACCAAATGAGCTCGGGGGGGCTAGTGGTACTGAAACCCTACACGGGATGGTCAGTCGTAGATTTTGAGCCCCTTGATTTGTGGGAAATTTACACGCTTCGCGGAGGTCTTGAATCTCTGGCCGCAAAACTTGCCACTGAGCGGTTGGATGCTTCGGGAGCCGCGCGGTTGGAGAAAGCCGCGAACGAACTGTTCGAGGCTGCCACGGCGACTGACCTCGCTGAGCTCAAGCGCAGGGACTTTGCGCTCCATCGTTGCATTGTCGAACTCTCGCAGAACACACGCCTCGAAAGCCATTATCGAATGGTCGAACAGCAAGTGCGGATGTTCATTAGTTCAACATATGGCCCCCACGACGAGCGAGTGGTGATTGAACACCATCGCCCAATTGTCGAAGCTATCCTCCGCCGTAAGCCGCGATTGGCAGCACGCCTTTGCGAACTTCATTGCACCAGCGAGGGCGAGCGGGTTCTGCGCCTGCTTTCTGATCCGGAAAAAGAACGTGCCAACAGCTAGATCCTCAGTTCCCCACACGGCACCATCCTCCGCAGCGATTGCTCGCCAAGCGGAAGGCGCAATCGTTCTAGACGGCGTCGACAAATGGTATGGCACCGTGCATGTCCTCAAAAGTGTTTCACTATCCGTGTCGAACGGGGAGAAAGTGGTTGTCTGCGGCCCTTCCGGTTCGGGAAAATCGACGCTAATTCGCTGCATCAATGGTCTGGAACGACATCAGAACGGCCGGATTTCGGTGGAAGGTGTCGAAGTCGTTGATCGAACTCTGCGTCAGATTCGGCGCGAAGTGGGGATGGTTTTCCAGTCGTTCAACCTATTTCCGCACCTAACGATTCTTCAAAATTGCATGCTGGCTCCGATGGAGTCGCGCAAGCTGTCACGGGAAGAAGCAAGAGATCGAAGCATAGAGTATCTGTCCCGTGTTCATATATCCGAACAGGCCGACAAATATCCTGCCCAGCTTTCGGGAGGTCAGCAGCAACGAGCAGCCATCGCGCGCGCGCTGTGCATGCAGCCGCGTATTATGTTGTTCGATGAGCCGACATCTGCGCTCGACCCTGAGATGATCTCCGAAGTGCTCGACACCATGATGGAGCTCGCCGCGTCCGGCATGACGATGGTCTGCGTAACGCATGAGATGGGCTTTGCGCAAAAGGTAGCCGATCGGGTGGTCTTCATGGATGAGGGCGCGATCGCAGAGGTTGGCCCTCCGGATCAACTGTTCAACTCTCCGTCGTCGGAGCGTCTCGCCCTGTTCTTAAGGCGCATTTTATCACACTAGACTTGTCATCTTCGGTATCGGGCTTTCAGCGTCAGTCATGGTGACATGGGCTGCTGTTGCCTCAAGCGGAAAGGATTTTACTTTGCTGACCATCGACAACTTGCGCGTATTCAACATCCGTGGCGCCGGATTGCATCCCGTCATCGTCGAACTGACCACGAGAGATGGGCTTCGCGGCTACGGCGAAGCTGCCGTCGCCTATGGCATTGGAGCAAACGCTGCCGCCGGCATGCTGAGCGATCTTGCACCCAAGGTCATCGGCGCCGACGCGACCTATCCGCGAAACATCTGGCACGAAATTTATGATAACGCATTCTGGACGAAGGGCGGCGGGGCCATCGTGTTCGCGGGCCTCAGCGCGATCGATCAGGCGCTCTGGGACATCAAGGCCCAATCTCTCGGCGTTCCGGTCTATGAACTGTTTGGCGCGAAATTCGAGACCTCGCTGGAAGTCTACGCAAACGGCTGGAATGGTGCTCACGACGACGCGCTGCAGTGGGCAAAGGCGGCCGAGCGGCCGCTGAAGGACGGCTTCACAATTCTGAAGTGCTATCCGCTCGCGACTCGGCAGGAGGGCGGCACGCTTCGACATGTGCAACGGCGTGCGCTCGGTTCGCAAGAGTTCAAGCGCGCCATCGATCGCGTCCGCAATCTTAGGAAGGTCGTCGGCCCCGATATCAGTCTGATGCTGGACCTGAGCGGAGGCTTGAACAACGATCAGCTGATCCGCTTCATGGAAGTCTGCGGCGAGTTGGACATTACCTGGGTCGAGGAGCCGCTCGATCCCTTCAACCTCCAGGGTCTCCGCAACTTTGCCGGAAGATGGCCGATTCCGATTGCCGCGGGCGAGCGCGTCTATACGCGGCAAGGCTTCCGGAACCTTCTCGAAACGGGCGGGGTCGATATCATCATGCCTGACGTCGGCAACTGCGGCGGCATCTTCGAAGCGGTGCAGATTGCAGCGATGGCCGAAAGCTACAATGCGCGAGTTTCGCCGCACAACTGCGCGAGTTCGCTCTGCACGGCAGCGACCATCCAGGTCTGGACCGCTTCTGCGATGGGGATGCCGCTTGAGACTTATCCCTACTTCTCCGACGCTAACGACTATGTGCAAGTCCTCGCCAAC
This sequence comes from Planctomycetota bacterium, assembly GCA_013286045.1. Taxonomy (GTDB): domain Bacteria; phylum Planctomycetota; class Planctomycetia; order Pirellulales; family Lacipirellulaceae; genus JABDGM01. The sequence continues at coordinate 46,748 of JABDGM010000008.1, forward strand.
CCTCCGGAGAAGGCCGTCGTAAATGGTCGTTTGAACGTGCCGACTGATCCAGGTCTTGGGGCGAAGATCGACGAGAAGGCGATTGCCCCCTTCCGTTGTTTCGATTTCCAAGCAGACGGTTGATTGTCGGCGCTGAAGTCGGACCTGTTGATCTGCTGGCGGGCGTCAACAACCCTGCTGAACCTCAATGCGAAGGCCGCCAGGTTGCAGCTGAGATTGAGGCCGCCGGAGGTCAAGCCGCACCGTTTCTAAACGAGCTCATAAAGCGCTCTGGCATTTTCACCAGTGATGAGGGCGAGCGTGCCTTTGGACAATTGATAGAGCCCTTGGATTCGCAATCCGCTCATATGACGGGGTTAGTAGCCGAGTTGTCGATCTACCTCATTGCGCAATGGCTGGCCCGCCTTCGCTCGTTCGAGATTGTCGGCGAGTATTGCAAGGCAGCGATCGACATATCCATCCGGAGCATCGGCGGACACGTGCGGAAAGACCATCAGATTTGGGACGTCCCATAGGCGAGAATCGGTAGGTAGCGGCTCCTTTTCGAACACGTCGAGAATGGCGCCGGACAAATGGCCGCTTTCCAAGGAAGACGCGAGTGCCGCGTGGTCGATGACGCCGCCGCGAGCAATATTGAGGACGCCGGCGCCCGGCGGCAGCGCCGCAAACTCACGGTTTCCCATGAGACCGCGTGTCTCTGGTGTGAGAGGACATGCTAAGATCAGAATGTCCGTCTTGGACAATTCCTCATGAAAATGGTCGGGTGTTGTCATGCGTTCGACAACAGCAACCGATCCTCCGCTTCGACGGATCCCCGTTATGCGGAAGCCCGTAGCATGCAGCCGCTCGGCAACGGCACCGCCGAGGGCGCCGACACCGTATATCAGAACGCGCCGGCCGGCGGCTAAACCCCGCAGTTGCCTAGTCCAGGTATGATGTCGCTGTTTTGTGGCAATCGCCGGCACGCGCTCGTGCAACATCAAGGTCGCCATTAGTCCAAACTCGCCAACTTTGTCGGCATGGACGCCACTCGCATTGGTCAGAGCCGTCGACGCGCGCAGCCAGTCAAATGGCGCATATTTCTCGACACCGGCACTGGTACATTGAATAAGTTTCAATGATTTGGCCTTTGAAGCAATGAGCGCGGTGTCGAGCCTGCCAGCAACGAGAATGTCGGCGCGCTGTAGAGCCTCCATGTCGCGCTCATCGGAGTAGCGGCACGTCAGCTCCGCTGGACGGCACACAGAAAGAAGATTTCTGAGAATAGCCTCGGTGGTCACCTCATATGCGGGATCGTGACCACGGACATTCTCGACATAGATCCGCGGCGCGAAAATCCAATTGTCCGAAACCGTATCCACCATAACTTGCCCGCTCTCTACCCACCGTGACTAGTCGGAACGAAGTACGATCGATACTTTCGGCCACACTAATCTCCGTAAGGATTAAGTTTCGTCAAACGGCAAAATAATCGCCGTTAAATCTATCAACGAAGTCTAGAGAACTTTTCACCGGGCGGGCCAGATCTTCATTAGGCGGTCTTCGCCGCGCGCGATCCAGGCGCTCGTAACCGGAAGGAGGCACGAACAATCCGCCGCGCTGAACCTCAAGCGCGCGTCCGATCCGAAGAGCCAGGGGATCGGCGTAGCGACGGACCACGATCTGAACAGCGGTGGGGAGGCCCTCGGCATCACCCATAGGTATGCTCAGGGAGGCGAGGTCCATCAGATTGACGAGACGGGCGAAAAGACCAAACGGCGCGTCGGCATCGTGCGCTCCGTCTAAGGGCTTCGCTGTGATCGGCGACGAGGGAAGCAGGACGGCATCCGCCCCAGCAAAGTAAAGGTGGAACTCCGTTTGCATCAGCCGCCGCTGCTCCACGTAGCCGAGGTAGTCCGTGATGTTCATCGTTCCGCCGCGCGACATCCGCTTCGCGATTGTCGGGTCGACGAGGCTGTTCTCTTTCTCGACCAGGTGCCGGTAACGGCTCCAGGCCTCCGCGGTCGTGAAGTTGGCAGCGAGGCTCGCATATGTTTCGAGGGGGCGAGGTAGCGGCTTCTCCTCGAGGACGGCGCCCATGGCTTCCAGATCAGCGAGCGTCTCCCTGAACCGCTCAAGGATGCCGGGTTCCGCAGCCTCTAGGTTCTCCATGGGCGGGTGGCGCAGCGTCAGCCCTGCGACACCCTTGTCCAGGTCGGCGAGCGGGTCCGCCCGCGAGACCCCGAACGTCGCCGGATCGTCCGGATCCTCCCCTTGCAACGCCGCTTGGATGAGCGCCGCGTCCTCGACCGAACGAGTCATTGGACCCACGGTGTCGAAGACGAGGGCGAGCGGCTGCACTCCGCCGCGCCCAATCAGTCCGAGCGATGTCTTCATTCCGACGATCCCGCACAGCGCCGACGGGCTGCGCACCGAGCCGCCTGTATCGGTGCCCAGCGCGACGGGCACCAGCCCGGCCGCCACCGCCACCGCCGATCCACTGGACGACCCGCCCGCAACGCGCTGAACTAGAAGATCGCGCGGGTTGACCGGGGTGCCGCTGCTCGGGTTCGTTCCCCAGGCGCCGTACGCGAACTCGACCATATGCGTCTTGCCGATGAGGACCATGCCCTCGGCCAGCAGTCGTCGGACCGCGGTGGCCGTATGCGCGGCGACCGTGGCTGCGGACGCCTTCGATCCGGCCAACGTGGCATAGCCCTCGACGTCGAACAGGTCCTTGGCCGCGAACGGAACGCCGTCCAGGGCGCCCCTCGCCTGATTGCGGGACCGCCGTCCATCCGACTCCCGCGCCGCCAGGAGGGCAGCGTCGCCGTAGACCTCGACGAAAGCGTTCAACATCGGGTCGTAGGTGCGGATGCGAGCGAGCAACTCAGTCACCAGCGCCTCCGACGTGAACTCGCCCCGGACCAATACCCGTCCGAGATCAGTGGCGGAGAGGAAGGCAAGGTCCATTGTCCAGCTCTTTTATGGTTTTCTAGGCACCATATACAATCGATTGTATCAAGAGTACAATTGATTGGGTTGCCAATGATGAACCATCAAAAAGGTAGCGTCATGAGATCAGATTGGGGGGCTGCAGCAGCATTCGCGTCAGCCGCAGCTGCGAACGCTGGAGACATTGAATAAGTTCAACGTGGCCGTTATCTCTGACTGTTCCGTTTTCGGAAAGTCACAAAGTCACAAAGGGATCCCAAAACTCCTGCTGCGCGAACTTGCACGCAGCAGCACCTTACATGCAATTGGTTGGAACGGGCACCCTGCCATCCTGGACCCATTGAACGAAAGGAACATGCCCACTTTGTCAATCGACGATACAACGGAATGGCCGACCGGCAGACGGCGACCAAGGATGGCCGAGATAGCGCGCATAGCAGGCGTCGACATCTCGACCGTCAGCCGCGCCTTGGCAGGAAGCCCGCGCGTCACAAAAGAGACGCGGGCGCTGATCGATCAGATTGTGCGCGACACCGGGTACGTGGTGAACGAGAAAGCCCGCGCTCTGCGGGATGGCCGCGCTAATCAGGTGCTCGTCATCGTTTCAGACATCGCTACACCGTTCTATCCTGAAGTTGTTCAGGGCATCGTCGAGGCGCTAGCGCAACGTGGAATCAATGTTTTGTTGGGTGCTACGCTGCGTCAGGCCAAGCGCGAGGCAAAACTGGGGAAGCAACTGCTGACCGGCGTGGTGGATGGCATCATCACCATCACCGGGAGTGTACCCAAGCCGATCCTCAACATGCAGGGCTTCAACCGCAAAGTCGTGGCGATATCGCGACCCGTACCGCACGAGGGCGTCACATGTGTGACAATCGATAACTACGCTGCCGCCAAGGAGGTGATGGTACACCTCTATGCAATGGGGCATCGGCGCATCGTCCACATCGGCGGACCGAATCTCTCCGAGACATACCGTGACCGTCGTGCAGCGTATGTCGATTTCATGCGCGATAATTGCCTCGCCGAGCTGACGAAGGTACGCTCAACCGACACTTTCAATGAAGACGCTGAGTCTGGTTTCAAGATCATGAAATCCATGCTCGACGAAGGCCCACGCCCTACGGCGGTCTTCTGTGCCACCGACGAGCTTGCGATAAGCGCTATGGCAGCTGCTCGACAAGCCAACCAGAACATACCCGGTGACGTGTCGTTCTTTGGGTTTGACGACCTGAAATTGGCGGGGCTGATGTCTCCCCCGCTATCGACAGTGTCCGTTCCGCGCTTCGAAATGGGGCGCAGGGGAGCGGAAGTGCTCTTCGGCCAGATCTACAAGGGTACGACGGCCTCGACCAAAATTGTGCTCGAGCATCGACTGGTACTGAGGGACAGTGTGGCGCAGATCCGATGATCCGATTGGCACATCCGTGGTAGTACCCAAGCTTGCCGACGACGATCGTAAATAAGGCCGCAGCAGTGCAATAGCGAGATCGTTGCAAGGGGCGGCTGAAACTCCGATTGCGGCGACATCGCTGACTATGTTCAAGAGCTTTTTACGGGCGTACCGGCGAAGTTTGGGCGTTGCGGCTCCTTGCAAAGCGGAGAGAAGCTAGCCGCGCCGCGCTTCGAACTATGTGCTGTCTGACATAAGGTGCGATAGCAGCAAGCGAATTGACGTATGTTGGATACTTGGCGCCTGCGATCGGCGTTTGGCAGTCGGCCTCGCTAGGGCAACGCTGACTGGCGGCGGACTGCAATGTAGCGCGTCGGCTGCGTCGAACGGATCGCGCAGCCCGTCACCTCGCAGCCGTCACCTCCTTGTGCAGTCGACAAGGGCGCGGCTGCACTCAGTGCCCTCGTGCCCTTTCTATTCGTCCCCGAGTCGCAGCTTCGCAAAAGATTTACAATTGACAATACAATCGATTGTAGGCTCAATACAAACGATTGGATGCAGACCGAGAAAGCACTGTGACTGAGAACCCAGCGACTTCCAGGCTCATTATTCCCTCCGATGCGGATTACCGCAATCGCATCGCACGTGCCCAGGCTGCGATGAAGAAGCATGGCATCGATGTTCTCGCATTAGCCGGTATTGACCTTCATCGCTTCTTCACCGGCTTGAACGGCTTGCCGGTCACCAGACCGATCTGGCTGGTCCTTCCGCAAGACGGCAACGCCGGCTTCGTGTCGCCCGGTAGCGAGGTTAAGGAAATACGGGCGCGATGCGGCACGCCGGTGGCTGCCAAATGGGTCGAATGGGAAGAGCCCGTGCCGGCCCCCATGACGCATCAGGATGCGCTCGCCAAACATCTCGAAAAGATCGCACCGGACGCCCGTACGATCGGCGTCGACTTCAATGGAACGAACGGCGGAAACATCGAACTGGTCGCTCAGGCACTTGGCGCCGAACGCATCAAGGACGTCACGCCGATGATGCGCGAGTTGCTCGCCGTAAAGGATGCCGCGGCGCTCGGCGTCATTCGGCTCAGTTGCGACGTCATTGCCCACCAGTTCAAGGCCAGTTGTGACACCATCGCGCCCGGCGTTCCCGAATGGGAGGTGTCGCTTGCTTCTTTTGTGGCCGGTACCAGGCGGGCTGCCGAACTATGGAACGGAGACGAGGAGCAGTCACCATTGGCGCTGGGCCTGCATATGACGGGAAGCGGACCTGAGCGCACGGCGCGCTGCCATGCCGCTGGCGCTGGCCGCAAAATGCTGGATGGCGAAATCGTGGAAGTATGCCGTTGTAGTACAGGCTTCTTCGGGCATTTGATCGGTTTCGACCGGCCGGTCCAGGTTGGTTCAAAAGAGCCGTCTCAGGAAATGCGCAAGGTCATTGATCTCGCACGTGAGGCGCAAGAGGCGGCGTTGGCCATGATGCGCCCCGGTGTGACGGCTGGCAAAGTACACGCCGCCGCAATGGAAGTGATCGAGCGCGGCGGTTGGGAGAGCCCCGTCCTGCACCGCACCGGGCGTTCGATTGGTTACTCCGGTTGGGACGGGCACGAGCTCAAGGCCGAGTCGCCGACTGTGCTTCAACCGGGCATGGTCTTCACCGTCGAGCCGGGAATCTATGTAGATGGCGTCGGCGGCGCGCGCTTTGGCGACACGGTTCTCGTGACCGAAACCGGGTGCGAAGTGCTCACCCCGTTCGACCTCGGCAGGGATGTCTGATGACAGATCGGTCACTCCCGGCCGTTTCCTTTCAGGGTGTCACCCGGCGCTATGGTGGCGTGTGCGCGGTGAACGATGTTACCCTCGACATTGCGTCGGGCGAATTCTTCGCGTTGCTCGGCGCGAGCGGCTCCGGCAAAACGACGCTGCTGATGCTCCTGGCGGGGTTCGACCAGCCGACCGAGGGCCGCGTGCTGATGTCGGGCACGTCCGTTTCGGATGTGCCTCCGCATCGGCGGCAGATCGGGGTGGTCTTCCAGAACTATGCGCTGTTCCCGCACCTGACGGCGGCCGAAAACGTCGCCTATCCGCTGAAGATGCGCGGCGTAGCACGTGCCGAGCGCGAGGCGCGCGTGAACGTGGCGCTCGGCCTCGTCAATCTTGCCGATCGCGGGTCTTCGTATTCTTCGCAGTTGTCCGGTGGGCAGCAGCAGCGCGTTGCGCTTGCCCGCGCGCTCGTCTTCGGCCCTGACTTGCTGCTCATGGATGAACCGCTCGGCGCGCTTGATCGAAGGCTTCGCGACCAGATGCAGCAGGAACTGAAGCGCATTCAGGGCGAACTCGGCATTACGGTCATCTACGTGACGCACGACCAGTCGGAAGCCATGGCCATGGCGAATCGGATCGGGATCATGGCAGCGGGGCGGCTTCTCCAGGTCGCCGATCCGGAAACCATCTACGCCGCGCCATCCAATCATTTCGTTGCCCGTTTCATTGGCGAGTGCTCCATCCTGCGTGTCGCCGCGATGGATGGCGGCAGGGGATACGAGATCGCTGGCGCGCGCCAGTCACTGCCGTCTCCAGCGACGGCGCCTTTCGATATTGTGGTGAGGCCGGAGCACGTCTCCGTCCATGCCGTACCCGAAGTAAAATCAGACGGTGCCTTTGGCGTGCCCGCGACGATCCGCGATGTCACTTATCTCGGTGCCGGCTGGCGCGTGGCGCTCGAACTTTCCGACGGGCAGTCCCTGCTCGCCAGCATAAAGCGTGGAGATGAAGTGGCCGGGGACCTGGCTCCCGGTAAACCCGTCGTCGCGCGGTGGGCACCGGCATCCGTCGCCATTCTTCCGACTGAGGGATCTTCCTGAGGCGGATTATTTGAGGGGAGTACAAAACATGGGAACAAGAAGACTGAATATGGGGATATCGGCCGCCGTGCTTGCTACGGTCGGCGCTGTTTTCTTTGCCGGGGCTGCGTCTGCCGCCGATCCGGCGGAGGTCGTGGTCGCCGCTTATGGCGGCTCTTTCCAGGACGCCCAGACAAAGGCTTTCTTCGAGTCATACGCCAAAGCCACGGGCGCCAAAGTCATCGGCACCACCGGCACCGGCTATGCCAAGGTGAAGGCGATGGTCGCGAGCGGCACCATCACCTGGGACGTGGTCTCAGCCGACGCCGCGGCCTATGAAAACGAAGCGAAGGATGACCTTCTTCAGCCGCTCGATTACTCGATTATCAAGGCCGATGGCATCCCGGCCGAGTTCCGCAAGAAATACGGCGTCGGCTACATGACGTTCGCAGAGAATATGGCGTGGAACAAAGATAAGTTTCCGAATGGACTTACCCCGGCACAATTCTTCGACCCGAAGGTGAAAGCGCGTCGCGTGCTGCCGGCGGTACCCTACTACAATCTTGAATTCGCGCTGCTGGCTGACGGTGTGAAGGCGGCCGGTCTTTATCCGCTGGACGTGGACCGCGCCCTCAAGGTGATCAATCGGGTCAAGGACCAGATCGTCGGCTTCAAGTCGCCGTCAGATATCCAGGCGCTCATCCAGCAGGGCGAGGTCGACGCCGCCTTCGGCCCGGGCGGTCGCATCAGCAATGCCATAAAGGCCGGTGCCAACTGGACTTATGGGTGGGACGCATCGGTAACGATTGTCGAATATTGGGCGGTGGTGAAGGGTGCTCCGCATGCCGCCGAGGCGATGAAGTTCATCAACTTCGCCGCCCAGCCGGAACAGCAGGCGGCACTCTCCCGTCTGATCTCCTATGGTCCGACCAATGTCGGCGCTCTGAAGCTGCTTGACCCAGCCGTCGCCAAGGATCTGCCGGGCACTCCGGAGAACGAGAAGTTCGGCGCATTGCTCAATTCGAAATGGTGGAACGAGAACCTCGAGTCTGTGCAGACTCGCTGGAACACGTACATCATGCACTAGCAGCGTAGACGGGAGAACGCGAAGATGAGGCGCAGCAGCGGCTTCGTAAATTGGGAACAGTTCTTACTGCTGGCTCCAGTAACGATCCTGCTTCTCCTCGCTTTCGCTCTACCGTTGCTGGCGATCGTGCCGGAGGCGTTCGGCGGTGATGCCGCCGGGCGCTTCATGCGGATTTTCGACAGTCCGGTGTACCGAACGGTGATCTGGACAACGGTGCGCATCAGCCTGGAAGCCACAGTGATAACTCTCGTTGTCTCCTTCCCACTGGCGTGGATCTGGAGCCGGGCGACTGGGGTGAAAGCCCTGCTTCTCGGGCTACTGGTGCTGGTTCCCTTTTTGACCAACGTGCTGGTGCGGACGTTCGCGTGGCTGGCGATCCTCGGACAGCATGGCCTTGTCAACGCGACGCTTCTCGACCTCGGGCTGATTTCGCAGCCGCTCCCGCTGCTCTTCAGCGAGACGGCGGTCGGTCTCGCGCTCGTGAACGCTTCCATCCCGATGATGGTCTTCGCCCTCGTCAGTGTGCTCAGGCGCATCGATGGACGCATTCTCTTGGCCGCACATACACTCGGGGCCAACCCGGTACGCGCCTGGATAGGCGTTGTCGTTCCGCTGGCAATCCGCGGCATCCAATCCGGCGTCACGATCGTCTTCCTGTTCACCATGGCAAGCTTCATCGCGCCTGCTTTCCTCGGCAACCAGCGCCAGCAGATGCTCGCCCAAGTAGTTCAGTCGGAAATTGACATCGGAGCCGACTGGGCTTTGGCCGCGGCACTGGGCATCACGCTTGCCGTTGTAGCGACGATTATCGTCACGGCACTCTCCTCGGGGGCGCGATACTTGTCGCGTTGGCAGCGTCCGGGTTTGGTGCCGCTGACTTTGCCGCAAGAGCATGTGGAGCAGGCGGACACGTCGCTTCTTCGCAGACCGGTGGAGCTGCCACCCTCCCGTCTCCACATTCTTGCGGGTTTTCGCGTCGGCGCGCGGCTTGTCGAGCCGATCTATCTGTGTGTCATATCCGTCTTCATCCTCCTTCCGCTAGTCGTGCTCATTCCTGTGTCATTCAGTTCGGCGGAGGTTCTCATCTTTCCGCCACCCGGCTACTCGTTGCGATGGTTCGAAACGATCTTTGGCAGCCAGGAATGGATTGCGGCGGCTTTGACCAGCCTTCGCATCGGCGCCGCCACCTGCGTCGCGACCCTCGTCATCGCCACCCTGACGGTTCTCGGCTTCGGTCGCCATTTCTGTTACCAGAGGTCTGCCGACGCGCTGCTGCTGTCGCCCTTGACCGTACCAAGCGTTGTCTTTGCGCTAGGTGCTTATCTGGCCTTCGCGCGCGTGGGACTGGTAGATACCGAGACAGGGATCATCATCGCTCATACTGTTCTGATCTTCCCAATCGTTTACCTGGTCGTGTCGGCAACATATAGTTCCATCGATCATTGGCTGTCCCTTGCAGCGGCAAGCCTTGGGGCGAATCCCTGGCGCATCTTTCGAACGATCGTTTTCCCCTTGCTCCTTCCGGGCCTCGGAGTTGGAGCTCTGCTTGCGATGCTTCTCTCGTTCGATGAATCTGTCGCTTCGATCTTTCTCAGCAACCTATCGGTGAAGACCTTGCCGAGAAAGTTGTGGGAAGGCATTCGCTTCAATACAAGTCCCGAATCTGCGGCCGTCTCCGTAGTGCTGCTGGGTGTGACATGCGCCGTGGTCGTTATCGGCATGGTGGTTGTTCTCGGGCGCCGGAAGAACGCGCTGTTGCCGGTGCAACCGCACCCTGAACCGGTTTGAGGGCATCATGTTGGCCGCATCTAATCGTTTCGATCTTGGAGTCATTGGCGCGGGAGCTCCTGCCGCCAGGCCTTACAAGTCAATCGATCCCATCTTCGTCGCAACGCAGGATTTCACCCTAAGGTATCTATGAGTTGATCATGAAGAAAAGCAAAATCGTTGACCCTGCCGTCAGGCTGCAAGCTCTCGCTTTGTTCACGATGATAAATCAGAATTACATGCGCGCGGAGGCGTATTTGGCGTCGTTATCCGAATTGCTTGGCTGTGACGACAATTTCGGAGGGGCTTTTGGCGAGGCTCTGAAAAAAGGCGAGAGTTTTGACGATGTTTTTAAGCGCGAAGGCTTTGTTGTTAGCTCAAGCAAGACCAAAAAGACAAAGTGATGAACTGAAGGATTTTTTGAACCAGCGGGATAGAGATTACTGCATCGGCATGATCTCATCTAGATGGTGAGTCGAAGGCACGAATGTCTAGGTCAATCAAACTATTTTGTTGGAAAATGCTGCTTCTTATTACCTTATTACCGCTTTTTCTTATGTTCTGTTAACAGGGTTGCTTCAATGTTAACTATTTCAATGCTCACTATATTGAATGCTTTTGAGGCCCTGAGACGTTAAAGGCAAGAGGGATGCATGATGCGAAATTCGCAACACAAACAAGCGGGCTCCTGGCAAGCCTGCGAGCATGTGCCAGCGTTGCGAGCGCGGCAGCATCTGGGAGCAGAGACTGCGCAAATCCGTCGTGGAGCCGTTCCAGGAGCCAACCGGCAAGACTGTCGATCAAGCCGCCGCTCGACGTGATCTACAATAGGATGGCAGACAAATGAGCTGGTTAATGGATGTCCCAAAACAGAAGAAGCCCGGTTTTTTATCCAATCTGAAATTTCGCGCAAAAATCACGCTGGGCTTTGTCATCGTGCTCGGTATCTCCGCCCTCAGCATGGGGATTGCGTCTTTCGGATTCGAACGAGTTTTGACCGGAATGGCCTCCTATCAGGACATTGTCGCCGAGACCGACGGCGCGCGCGACATCGACCGTGAACTTGCTGTCTACCAGAATCTCGTGCGCTATTATGCGATGAGCGGATATGCGGCCGACGAGGCTGCCGCCCGTGCGGCCGAAACCGATCTGGGTAACGCCATCAAGCATGCCGAGCGTATCTCAAGCATCGAGCGCCGGCAGCAGATCTCGCAACTTTCGATGAAGTTCGACGAATTCACCAAGCTGTTTGCCCAGATCGTCACGATCAAGGCTGAGAACTCCGATATTGCTTCCAGGCAGCTTTTGCCAATGGCGAATGTCTTACGCAACGGGCTTGCGGACCTTTCGGATGCCGCAGGTTTTGCAGAGGGATCCTCGTTTCAATCGAAAGCGAAGGAAATGGAGATGCAATTCGCCGTGGCTACCGCGAACGTAGGAAATTTCATCGCCAGGCCGGATACTTTCGTCGCAAGCAATGCTATGCGCCTGTTTCTCGTTTTGAAAGACGGTTTCGTGGCGCCGAAATCGAACAACGAAACCCTCGTGGAGAAGGTCAAGAAAATTTCCGACCTCTTGAAAGCGTACCAGGAGGCGTTCTTAAAATTCGTTGAGAATTCCTCTAAGGTCGATGATCTGACAGCCAAGATGGGCGTTGCAGCGGCCGCGATCGTCAACGATGCCAAGGTCAACAAGGACGATTTGAAGGCGCAGCAGCAGCGTATTTCGGAGCAGTCGAACGCGGTTGCGCATAACACCGAACGCTTTGTGAAAATACTTGGTATTGGCGGCGTGGTTCTTGGCGCTCTTCTCGCGTGGTTTCTGGGACAAGGAATTTCCCGGCCCATGGTCGCAATGTGTGCTGCGATGCGTGAACTCGCGAGCGGCAATTTCGATGTTGTGCTTCCCGGGCTCGGTCGCAAGGATGAGATCGCTGAAATGGCCAGCGCCGTGGAAGCGTTCAAGATACAGGCGGTGGCGAAAGCTGAACGCGAAGCGGCTCAGCGCGAAACTCAGAACAAGGCGAGTGCGCGGCGCGCGGAAATTCATCGCTTCGCCGACGATTTTGAGACGGCCGTGGGCGGCATCGTCTCAAATGTAACTTCATCGGCAACGCAACTTGATAGCTCTGCATCGACGCTGACCCGAACAGCTGAGACCACGCAGGAGTTGTCGAGGCGGGTTGCCGGCGCTTCGGAAGAGGCATCGACCAATATGCGGTCGGTCGCCTCCGCGACCGAAGAGCTTTCGGCATCCGTCTGCGTAATAGGACGGCAGGCGGAGGAATCCAGCCGCATCGCCGCGGCAGCTGTGACCCAGGCCGACCAGACCGACCAGCAGATCGCCAAGCTATCGGACGCCGCCCAGCGGATCGGAGATGTGGTGAAGCTGATCAAGGCGATTGCCGAACAAACCAATCTGCTTGCATTGAACGCGACCATCGAAGCCGCCCGCGCGGGCGATGCGGGGCGCGGGTTTGCGGTAGTTGCATCCGAGGTGAAATCGCTATCGAGCCAAACGGCCCAGGCGACGGAGGAAATCTCGTCGCATATCATGGGCATGCAGGAGGCGACGCATGAGTCCGTCTCGGCAATCAAGGAGATCAGCGAGACCATTGGTCAGATTTCGCGGATTGCTGAAACGATCGCAGCGTCGGTCGAACAGCAGAGTTCGGCGACTCAGGAAATCGCCCGAAATGTTCAGGACGTCGCTCATCGCGCCCAGGAGGTCGCAGATAGCATTACTGCAGTTGATCGCGGTGCCGGCGAGACCGGAGCAGCCTCCGGTGAGGTTTCTAACTCGGCACGAATTCTGTTCGACGAAAGTACCCGGCTTCGTAAGGAGCTGGATCGGTTTTTGTCCACGGTCCGGGCTGCTTAAACCTTTCCGCTGCTAAGTCAGAGCCGGGGCCGAACATTGGCAATCTTATTCATAAAGGAGCGGATGCCATGCGACGTCGCAATTTCCTTAAAGGAACAGGAGCTGCGCTAAGCGCTTCGGTGCTTGGCCTTCCATACATCACCAAAGCACGCGCGCAGCTTAACGTTGACCGGTCGAAGCTCACCAAAACGCTGCGATTCACTTCTTATGGAGGAACCTGGCAAGCCGCGCTCGCGGACAGCGCGATCAAGCCATTTGAGGAAAAGTACGGCGTACAGGTGCTTCAGGGGAGCGAGAGCAGCGATACAGCGTTGATCGCCAAGATGAAGGCGTCGGGCTCTGGATCCTACGACGTCGTCACCGTGAACGAATCCGGACTTTATCTCGGCGTAAAACAGGGCGTGTTCGAAGAACTTCGCCTAGCTAACATCCCGAACTACGCGAACGTCGTGAAGGTTCTGCAAAAACCCGCATACGACCCTGGCCCCGGGGTGCACTCGGTGCCGGACGTGTTTGGCAGCTCGGCCATCGTCTACAACACCGGTCACGTGTCCAAGCCGACCGGCTGGGACGTGATGTGGGATCCCAAATATAAAGGGCGCATTGCCGCGCGTGATGTAGCGATTTATCGCGTCTTTATCACCGCGCTCTACCTCCGTCAGAATCCCAACCAGATTTCCGATATCAACAAGATATACGCATCGCTACGCGAGCAGCGGTCTTTAGTCCTGAAATACTGGGGCGGTATCTCGGAAATGCAGACGCTCGTGAGCAATCAGGAAGCCTGGGTTGGAGATTTTGTTGGTGGTCGCACCGTTCAGCTGAAGGAACAGGGCGTGCCAGTCGAGTATTTCATTCCGGACGCGGGGGCCCGCGGCTTCGTGGATTGCGTCGGCATCGGCGTCGGTTCACCGAACCGCTACACCGCCGAAGTCTTTCTAAACTATTTGCTCGAGCCCGAAGTCGCCACCAAACTGGCAGAACTTACAAAATATCCTCACTGCCTTGATCCGAACAAGGCTCCCAGCAGCGCTGTGGTCAAGGCGCTGCCTGATTTCGATCCAAGCGGCACGCTCTCACGCTTTATCTTCACCGATTACGATTACATGGAGAAGAATCGCCAAGCGTGGGAGGTCGAATGGACCAAGATTAGGTTTGGCAGCTGAGGCACTGGCGACCCGATCTGTTTCAAATAATCGCGCGCAATGCCCCACGAATCTTGAAATGGGTGAGACGCTGATGGGTGGCGCATAGGTATTCATATGGCTTGGGTAATCCGTTTCAAGCCGCCCGCCCGGAATATCGCTCGCACGTCGTCGCCGATACGTCGGACTTGATCATTTGCAATTGCGATGAACGCTTCGCTCACGCGCGACGGCGCGATATGCGCGGCCATGACACGTGTGAACTCGTAAGTCACAATCGGCTGGAACGGTTTCAGCACCAGATCACGTGATCTGAATGCCAGTGCGGAGAACGGATCGATCACCGCGACGCCGAGGCCTTGCGCGACGAACATGGCAGCCTGCGCCGACATCGTTGTTTCGATTGCTGAGCTCGGGTCGCAGCCGGCCTGCACAAATGCATGATTAATATCGCTCCGCAACGAACTCTCAGGCCCAAGAGCGATAATGTGCTCGCCTCGAAGCAAATCCGGTGAGATGGCCCGTCGTGCCGTCAGCTTGTGTCCGCGCGGGAGCACACACAGTACAGGCAGTCCTTCGTAAGCATATTCGTCGACCCCCGATTGGGTGATCGGCAGTGCAGCAAATCCGATGTCAACCTGAGCGGATGCGGCCCATTCCGTCACGCCCTGCGATGGACGCACCTGAGCTGAAATGGTGACACCGGGATAAAGCGCTTTGAACTCCCGGATGACGGCCGGCATGAGTCCGAGTGATAGTGCCGGCGACGCAGCGATGCGCAGATGACCCGTACGGAAGTTGCGAATATCCGTGGCTCGTTGCTCGATCTTATCCATCCCCACGAACGCACGCTCAACCTCGAGATAGAGCAACTTGCCCTCATGGGTGAGTTGAAAGCGCCGTTGGCGGTCGCACACCTGAAAGCCAATCGCACGTTCGAGGTCGGCGAGGAGGCGGCTCACGGCGGGTTGTGAGACACACATGCGTTCGGCCGCCTTGGAGACGGTGCCGCACAGCACCACACTGCGAAAGGCCTCGAGCTGCCGGAGCGATACCCGCGCATCGTGAGGGCCAATCTCCATCATCAGCAACTCCTGCCTGCATCCGACAAACCAGCTCTATATAACATTTATGAATAGAGCATGGAAGCAATATGATTTGACATGATACCGCCCGCCTTTCAGGATTTTGCGACGCCAACAAGCAACCTATGGAAACCCGCAGACATGCGTGAAGAAGCCGCGGCGCTGTATCGGAGCCGGACCGTCCAAGTCCAGCGAGCCCTCGCCGCCCAGAGCCTGGATGGCATGTTGGTTATTAAGCCCGAGCACGTGCGCTATCTCACCGGGCTGTGGGGTTACAGCACGCGCACCGAATACGCGATGCCGCGTCGGCTGATCGCTTTGATCGTGCCACAGCGTGGCGACGTCACGCTGATCGTGCCAAAAATCGAAGTCAACTTCGCGCGACGCAGAACCTGGGTTCCGGATGTTCGCCATCATATCGAATGGCGTTCAGGCGGCACGGAGGTCTTCGGCGGAATCGCTCTCCTCGAGAAGGTGATGGCCGAAAAAGGAATGCGACGCGGTCGCATCGGCATCGAAAGCGGCTTCCTCTCCGCACGCTTGGTCTCGATCCTGCAAGAGCACTTTGCAGGGGTGCAATTCGAGGAGGCGGCGTCGATCGTAGAACTACTGCGCATGATCAAGTCGCCCGAGGAGATTGCCATGATGCGCATCGGCGGGAAAATGGCGATCGCGGAGCTGGACGTCGAAGTCTCGGCAATTCGTGCTGGTGTACGTGAGTATGAGATTGCGGCGTCTGGTCGGGAAGAAGCAACGCGCTTGGCCGCCGAATATAGCATTGCGAACGAAGGCGGGGACGCTATGCCCCTCGATCACCCGATCAACGAGGCTGTACAAATTATTACGTCAGGGGAGCGCCTCGACATGGTGCATGCGCTCGCCTCGACACGCGTGATCAACGAGGGCGATATCGTCCTGCTCGATTTCTGCCGCGTTCCGCAGCTTGGCAACTACCGCATCGGCTTCTCCCGCATCGCGGCATTACGCGAACTCACCATGCAAGAGCGCGAGATGTTTGCCGTAGTCATGCGCTCGTACGATGCGGCACTCGACGTGCTCAAGCCGGGCATGCCGGCCGAACAGCCTGATCTCGTCGCGCGGGAGATCCTCGATAGGGAGGGTCTCGGCGATAGCTTCGTACATCGAACCGGTCGCGGCGTTGGCCTGGAAGGCGTGGAGCGCCCGGAGATCGGGGCAGGGGATAAGACGCCGCTGCAGGCGGGCATGGTCGTCACCATCGAGCCGAGCATCTACTTCCAGAATTTCGCAATCCACGTTGAGGACACGTACCTCATTACCGAACACGGCCATGAATGCCTGACGGCCTGTCCCCGCGAGTTTCGGATTCTCGATGACGCAAAAGCTTGAGGCTGATCATGCCGCTATATGACTACCACTGCCCAAGCTGCGGCATGTTTTCTGCGATGGGCGGGATAGAAACGCACGATGCTCCAATGCTCTGTCCTGTTTGCGGAGCATCGTCGTCTCGTGTGACCGTCGCAGCGCCTGCTGTCCACCATGGACGCGCGAGCGCTGCGCTCACGCGAACCGGCCGCGTGTCCCCGACCTACAGCCGTGGAGGTCATGGGCCCGCCTGTCCCTGCTGCGCGACCCCAGTGCGGCGGCCCATAGCAAAATGACCGATGACGCATTCGATTTCGCGATCGTTGGTGGGGGCTTGGTCGGGCTCGCGATCGCATACGGACTTGTGCGCGGTAATCAACGTGTGGTCATCCTCGACGAGGGCGACAACGCGCTACGCGCCTCACGCGGCAATTTCGGATTGGTGTGGGTGCAGGGCAAGGGGCAGGGGCTCCCGGCTTATAGCTCCTGGACGCAGCTCTCAGCTCGGCTATGGCCGGAATTCGCACAGATGCTGCGCGACGATACCGGCGTCGACGTTGCCCTCGAACAGAAGGGCGGTTTCCAGATCTGCCTGTCCGAGGCCGAGATGCGCGTTCGTGTCGATGCAGTCCGGCAGCTAATGATCCAACCCGGCTTTGAGACATACGAGATTCGGACGCTCGACCGTCACCAGCTCCAGGGCTACTACCCGGGCATCGGGCCCGGTGTTGTGGGAGGCAGCTATTCGGCCCTCGACGGTCATCTAAATCCGCTGAAACTGTTCTGGGCCCTGCATTTGGCGACACAGGAGCGCGGCGCCGCCTATCGTCCGAATGCACCCGTTACTCGCATCACCCGCGATGCGTCCCGGTTCGTGTTGGCTTGTAAGGAGAGCAAGGCGGTTCTCGCGCAACGCGTGGTGCTGGCCGCTGGGCTCGACAATGCCCGCCTGGCGCCGATGCTCGACATGGACCTGCCGGTCCGGCCGCAACGGGGGCAAATCTTGGTGCTGGAGCGGTTGCGGCGCTTCATGGACCGCCCAATCGTTAACCTGCGACAGACCGATGAAGGGACCGTGCTCATCGGAGATTCGCAGGAGGAGGCGGGACTCGACGATCGTACCTCGACCACCATTGCGGCGACGCTTGCGGATCGGGCCGTGCGCACATTTCCCGTGCTGGCGAATGCCCGCGTCGTGCGAACGTGGGGTGCATTGCGCGTCATGAGCCCCGATGGCTTCCCGATCTACGACCGGTCACGCACCCAGCCAGGTGCGTTCGGCGCCACATGCCATTCAGGTGTGACACTCGCTGCGGCGCATGCGCTGGCCCTTGCCCCGCGCGTCATCGCCGGAGATTTGGGGGACATGCTGGCGCCATTTGCGCCCGCACGATTTCAGTCCGCTCGTCGGAGCATGGAATATGTTTAGACGAGCGTGCCCCTCGCGACACCTCATACAGGTGACCGTAGATGCGGAAACCGTGAATGTTGAGGCTGGCGACACCGTTGCCGCGGCGCTGTTGGCCCTGGGCAAGGATGCCTGCCGCACGACGCCGGTGACAGGAAGTCCTCGCGGGCCTTACTGCATGATGGGTGTGTGTTTTGACTGCCTCGTCAGGATAGACGGCAAGGCGAACCAGCAGGGCTGCATGGTCCTCGTCAAACCCGGCATGCGCATCGAGCTGCAGCATGGCGCAAACGCACTCGTCGATGTGCTATCGGCAGGGCGGGTGCGCGGCACGTCACCGGGAAATTGCTGATGGCAACCCAGCACACCTTCGATGTTGCGATCTTGGGCGCCGGCCCAGCCGGTATGAGTGCCGCCTGTTCAGCGACGGCCCTGGGTCTCTCTACGGTCGTATTGGACGAGCAGCACTCACCTGGAGGACAGATCTACCGCGCTATCGAGACCAGCCCGCTTACCGATCGCAGCATTCTCGGTAAAGACTACTGGCACGGTGCGTCCCTGGTCGATAACTTTGCTCGCTCCGGTGCGATTTATGAGCCGCGCACAACGATCTGGGGGCTCACGCCACCTCAAGCCGACAGTCATTGGCAAATCGGTGTATCGCGAGACGGGGCGGCCAGTTTCGTTGACGCGCGGCACGTCGTGTTGGCGACAGGGGCCCAGGAGCGCCCCATGCCGATACCGGGCTGGACACTTCCCGGGGTACTCGGCGCGGGTGCTGCACAAATATTGTTGAAGAGTTCCGGGCTTGTGCCGTCGGGCCGCGTGGTTGTTGCCGGCAGCGGACCGCTGCTGTTTCTCCTAATAACGCAGCTCGCACGCGCGGGGGCGCGCATCGCGCGCGTGCTGGACACCACACCGCGCGGTCGCTTGCGCACGACATTGCGCCATTGGGGCGCCTTCGCGCTTTCTCCCTATGCAGCAAAGGGCTTGCGATTGGCCCTAGAAGCGTGCGCCAAAGCCAAGTTCGAAAGACATGTTGACGCAATTGAAGCTGCAGGCAGCACCCATCTCGAGGCAGTACGCTACCGGACAGGGGGACGCGAGAGGAGCGTTGCGGCCGACACGTTGCTGCTCCATCAGGGTATCGTCCCGAATATCAATCTGGCGGCGGCCGCAGGTTGCACGGTCCAGTGGGATGCCCAGCAGGCTAGCTTTCGTCCGCGGGTTGATGCGTTCGGCGCAAGCTCCATCTATGGGCTGTCCATCGCCGGCGATGCTGCAGGCATCGGCGGCGCGCGGATGGCAGAGGCGCAAGGGCGCCTCGCCGCCTTCCATGCAGCATATGTGCTTGGCCGCTTGAATGCCGCAGAGTTCAAGCAAAGAACCCAAGAAGCGAAACGCGAGCTCGCGCATTGGTCGCGGGGGCGTGCATTCGTCGATGCGATGTATTGTCCGTCGGGCACCTTTACCATCCCGGATGACCGGACAATCATATGCCGGTGCGAGGAGGTCACGGCAGGTGCGGTTCGCAAGGCGATTCGCATGGGGTGCCAAGGGCCCAACCAGCTCAAAAGCTTTCTGCGCTGCGGTATGGGTCTCTGTCAGGGCCGCTTCTGTGGCTTGACCGTCAATGCCCTATTCGCACACGAGCGAAATATCGTGCCCGAGCAAGTGGGGTACTATCGGCTGCGCTTTCCGATCAAACCGCTAACCCTGGGGGAACTCGCCGCGCTCCCGCAGACCCTGCAGTCGGTCCAGGCCGTGGTGCGCCTCCCGGCATCATATACTGTTCCGGCGGCTAGCTAGATGTTCGGCTCAGGCTACAGTTCGCAGCAAGCACAGCATCCTGCTCGATGCTGTACATAACAAAAACCTTCCAATCTGCTCTAGCGGCAGATATTTCGACGATCCGTCAAGTCTGGGATTTCCAACATGGGCCGTCTTCCACCTCCCGACAAACTAACGGAGCTTCTGGCTGATGTTGCCGTCATGGTTCGTCCTCAAAAGGGTAAGGGGCGTGTTGCAGATTACATTCCGGCACTGAGTCAGGTTTCTCCGGATCGCTTTGGAATGACTGTTATTACGGTCGGGGGTGAGGAATCATCGACAGGAGATGCCAATATTCCTTTTTCACTCCAAAGCATCACCAAAGTGCCAGCGTTGATATTGGCGCTCAACACTAATGGAGATGAAATTTGGGAACGTGTGGGCAAAGAGCCATCAGGCACGCCGTTCAACTATTTAGCTCAATTAGAGGCAGAGCATGGAATTCCGCGTAATCCTTTTGTCAATGCCGGCGCCCTTACCGTAACCGACTATCTGATCGATCGTCTTGGAAATCCCGCAGGAGCAGTCAGGGATTTTCTAAAAATTGTATCGCAAACAGATGATGTCTGGATTGATGAGACTGTTGCAGAGTCCGAATTCGGTCACGCTTATCAAAACAAAGCCATCGCTAATATCTTAGCCCTGCACGGCACAATCAATAATGATCCCGATCTCGTGCTTAAAGCGTATTGTCGGCAATGTGCCATCCATATGTCGGTAGTTGCGCTTACGCGCGCATTTCTGCCTCTAGCAAGTGGTGGCTTTTCGCCCATTTTGGGCGAAAGCGTCGTCACGACACGGATCGCACGTCGCGTGAATGCACTTATGATGATGTGCGGAATGTATGACGCCGTAGGGAGCTTTGCCTATCGAGTTGGGCTTCCAGCCAAAAGCGGTGTCGGCGGCGGAATTGTCGCGATTGCACCAGGCGTCGCTTCAATTGGCGTTTGGGCCCCTGAACTCGACCGCTCAGGCAATTCTCTTTTAGGTACGCTTGCCCTTGAACAGTTCGTGCAAGCGACGGATTTGTCGCTGCTTTGATTATAGAAACGTCTGTACAGCTATGGTTTTCTATCGGTCGCTATACGGCGAGTAGAATTTCCTTGGCTCGACCTATCGCCGTTTTGGCGATCACTTGATATTTGTCTTTGATTGTCAGTTGAGAAATTGCGTTGTTTACAAATTCGGGATTGAGCTTTTCCATCGTGGCGAGGGTTTTAATTACCTCATCCTTATACGATTTCAATTCGGCAATGACCGAATCGGCATGTTTGTCACCTGCCGCGGCGATATCGAAGATATCGCGTGGCTTTATACTCAATCCACGATGATAGATTTTTTTAGTAATGATCTCCGGAATTGTTTCAAGCTGAACGTCTTTGCCTTCAACCGTCTTTGCTATGGTCGGTGTTGAGGTCAGCGAGCTTGCAGCGATGAAGTCAATCTCTCCGATATCTTGAAATACAAATTTTAGAGATCTAACACCATCGCCGATATAGTCCGTGGGCTGTATCTCAAATATGAAGTCGTGCGTTTTGGGATCTAAATGCAGAAGTAGCTGCGGATCAGGTAGAAAAATATCTACGTCACGACTTTCGCGGTGATCGATTTGGAGCATCATCGCGGTACCACCACCGAACGTCCAATGATCGATGATGAGTTCCTTCGCATTCGCTTGGTCAATGAGGGAATAAGCGATACGAAATAACGTGGTCCAGTCTGCTGAATCGCTCACGCAGCGAGCGGGTAGGATTCACCCGAATACGCGGCAAAAGCCTTCGCGGCAGCCGCAAGCTGAGGCTTGGTAATTTTGAATAGGCTAGCGAAGCCCATCTGCAATGCAGGCTCGACATCACCAAAAAACGAGGACATGTGTCCGGGCACAGCTTTAGCCGCTGTCTGATGCAGCAGATAATAGACAAGCTGATCCGCGTCTAGCTTTTCGCTATGCGGTGCATTCACTGTCGTTAAAACGAGAGCGGGGCTCATTATCGTATCTCACTATTGCTCACCTTAGATCGGGCCGGTGGGCAATGTTGTCAATAAGCTATACTACACATTGTCAACGAGGCCTAAAATAAATGGCTCCGTGGACCCGCGTTAAGAAAACTTCACATTGTCATTATTCAAATATCTTCAATAGCTTATACCACTCTCTCATGGAGGGTGGAGGGATTCCAGCACGAAGGCCGCCACATTAGGCGGCCGAAAGTTTCGCGAAGTGCGTTTCGAAGTGCGATACCGCAGTGCGCATTTCGGGAAGATATTTGTAGAGGTCATAGATGGCTTCCACGTCGGTTTGCATTGCGGCAGCGTGGTTGATAAGGCGCTCTCCGATTTCGGACGAGGTGCCAATTCTTCCATGCGTTGTTCGCCCCATAGGGAAACGTGTGCTCTTTACTGTTCTTCGTAAGCCACTCCGGCAACGTGATCGTGCGTTCTTTCTCGTCAATCCAAGGGCCACCGCGCTCAGATACAAAAGAGCCCCGCCGTTGGACTGGCGGGGCTCTGCCCTTCTTACGAAGGAATTGTTGAAGCGCGGCTAGCGATTCTCGCCTCGATCCACTCGTCCACTTCCTCCGCTATCCACGCAACCCTGCAAGCTCCGAGCCGTACCCGCTTGGGGAATTGGCCGGCGGCTTCGAGCCGCGCGATGTGCGCGAAAGAATACGGCACTCCATAGACCGACTTGAGTTCCTTCTTCGATACCAGCTTCCGTGTCATTGCAAATCCCTCTTGAAAGGGACGTTGCAACGCCCGGTTAGCCAGTTAACGGGCAGCCCGACAATAGGCTTTTAGGCGGCGCGTTTCAATCGCCTGAGCATCGCTATTAAATGCCGCTCCCATACTTTCATGGCATCTCGCATTTCGTTCATATAGCTGTACCGATTGTAAATCGCCGCAACGCCGCTAATCGTTCCGCTAGAATGATTTAGCAGCCGTTCGACGACATGGGGCGCTACCCCCAGAGCGGCAAGATTTGTAGCGAACGTCCGGCGCAAGTCATGAAGAGTCCAGGGTGCAATCTGACATTTTTTATCAAACGTCGCCTTGCACTTCTGCCAGCCATTGAAAGCGCCGGTCGGCTTACCGCGGACATGCTCACGACCTGCAGGAAACACGTATTCGGTATCGTGCGGAATCTTCTCTAGAAGCGTTGCAACCATATCTCCGTATGGAAATGTGTGGCTGCGTTTGTTTTTCGTGATCGATACCGGAAGCGTAATAGTTCGTTTGGTCGTATCAATCCATTCCCAACGGATAGAGGCCGTTTCGGTCCGACGCTGACCGAGCAGGATAAGAAGGGTGACAATGCGTGCGAAGTTATCATCGCCGACGCGTGCAACCGAGAAAACGGTCCGCAACTCAGCCTCAGTTAGAACTCGTTCGCGGGGCGGGCATGATGCCGCAGTTAATGCGTCACAGGGACTGTAATCGACAAAACGGTTCCGAACGGCCCAGCGGAACAGCATTTTGACTACCGTGAGCGCATACCGACGCTGGACAGGAGAATCGCTGAGTTTATCGATCCGTCGTTTGATGTCTTCAACGCCAATATCTGAGAGGTGACGATTCTGAAAGGGAAAGTGGTTTTTCAGAATGCCGGCATAGCCTCTCAGAGTATTAGGGCGAATACGCTGAGCTCGCTCCGAAAGGAAGAGCGAGACCGCTTCGTTATAGCCAATAGTCTTCGGGCGATTTTTTCCTAATGTGTATTCGGCCAGTATTTCACGAGCGCGCTGACGTGCTGCACTCAGTGAAATTACGCGTCGTCGCGGCATGCCGAAGATAAGCGTGAACGTCTTGGTGCCGCCCTGCGAAACGCGGACGCCGAAGCCAGCAAGTGAGCCGTCGGCGTGAAGGATTTGGCCGCGTTCCGGAACCTTAAGATTTCGCAACGTGATTTCTGTAAGTATGCTCAAGTTAGGTCCGCCTTAGGTTTAGACAACACGCGCGTAGGCGCGATGTCGTATGAACGCTATGGCGAGTTAAATGCTAGAGCTGGCGCGCAAATTTTCCGCTTGCAGGTTGGTATGTGAACCTATGAGAAGCTGCTCAAGGTCGTTAAGAGTCAGCTGCTCTACCAACTGAGCTATGCGCCCGGATTGCCATCGGCGGGAAGGTCCGCCAAGCAAGATTCGCTTAGCAAAGGCATGCTGGGGTGTCCAGCCGCGCGTCGTCGCCACCAAAAGGCGCACGTGTTGACGTGCGCTGCGCTGTCGTTCAAGCGATCGTCACCCCGCCATCGGCGACGATGACCTGGCCGGTGATGTAGCTCGCCGCCGGTGACGCCAGGAACGCCACCACCGGGCCGATCTCGTGCGGCTGGCCGATGCGGCGTAGCGGGGTTTCCGCGTTGCGCTTGGCGAGGCGCGCAGGGTCTTCCCACAACGCACGGGCGAAATCGGTTTGGATCAGCCCAGGCGCGATGCAATTGATCCGCACATTATGCGGGCCCCATTCGACCGCGAGATTGCGTGCCAGCGAGAAGTCGGCGGCCTTCGATATGCCGTAGCCGCCGAGATTGGGGCTGGCGCGCAATCCTGCGATCGACGACACGATGATGACGGCGCCGTCGCCGCGCTCGGCCATGCCGGGGATGGCTTTATTGCAGAGCCACAGATTGCTTTTGACGTTGGCGCCCATGATCTTGTCGAAGGCTTCGTCGGTGAGATCGGCGAGAGGACCAAAAGCCGGATTGACCGCGGCATTGCAAACCAGGATGTCGATGCGGCCCCATCGTTTGAGTGTCTCGGCGATGAGATTTTCGATCTCTGGTTTGCGCGACACGTTGCAGGGGATGACCAAGGCTTCGCCGCCCTGCGCGCGAATGCCATTCGCGGCTTCCTCGCAGGCCTCGGCCTTGCGGCTTGAAATCACGACCTTGGCGCCGAGACTTGCGAGCGACTCCGCGATCGCGCGCCCGATGCCGCGGCTGGCGCCGGTCACAATGGCAACCTTGTCGTCAAGGCGAAACGGCGAAGTCTCGGTCATGTTCTCTCCGTCGGATTTGGCGCCATGTTGGTCGGATATTTTTTAAGCTCGAATTTCGCAACTGTTTCGCGGTGCACTTCGTCCGGGCCATCGGCCAGCCGGATCGCGTGCGCGCGCCCAGGCATAGGCAAGGTGAAAATCCTGGCTGACGCCGCCGCACACCTGGATGGCGCGGTCGATGACCTTCTGCGCCATGGCAATCACAAGGTCTTTGTAGAGCAACTGCCGGTCGCGAAATTCAATCGCCGGTCCGTCAGGAAAGCGCGCCGCGCTGCGTTCGATCAAGGCGGGCAGCGTTGTCGTTTCAATCAGCATATCCCAACTAATGCCGGGCGGGTAGGACTTCTCCCAAATGTAGGGGCGGACGTTCATGCCGAAGCTTTCGCTTCCAGCGAGCCGAAGCCTTCGCCTGCTGCCGCTAGCTTTGCCAGCAGCGCCGCTGGTTCGTGGCGTTTGTCGTTGCTTTCGCGCGAGAGGGCGCTGAGGCGGTCGCGGATGTAGGAGAGCCCGAGGCCGTCGGCGTAAAACATCGGGCCGCCACGCCACACCGGAAAGCCGTAGCCATAGACCCAGATGACATCGATGTCGCCGGGCCGTTGCGCGATCTTCTCGTCGAGAATGCGCGCGCCCTCGTTGATCATCGGGAAAATCAGCCGCTCGACGATTTCTTTTTTGTCGATGGATCGACGGGTCAGCCCCAGTCGGCGCGAGGCCGCGACGATCAAGCTTTCGGTATCGCTGTCGGGAAGCGGGGTGCGGGCGCCCGCTTCGTAGCGATAAAAGCCCTTGCCGGTCTTTTGCCCGTAATGTCCAGCCTCGCACAAAGCGTCAGCGATCTCGGCGCGCAAGCCTTGCGATTTGCGGTTGCGCCAACCGACATCGAGGCCGGCCAAGTCGGCCATGGCGAACGGCCCCATCGGAAAACCGAATTGAACAAGCGCGCCGTCAACTTCATGGGGCAGGGCGCCCTCAAGCAGCAGGCGTTCGGCTTCTATCGAACGGGCGCCGAGCATCCGGTTACCGACAAAGCCGTGGCGATTTCCCACCACCACCGGAATTTTGCCGAGCCTGCGGCCGAGCGCCACGGTGGCGGCCAACACCTCCGGGGCAGTAGCCTTGCCGCGCACGATCTCCAGGAGACGCATTACATTGGCCGGGCTGAAAAAATGCGTGCCGAGCACGGCGGAAGGTCTTTGCGTGACGGCGCCGATAGCATCGATGTCGAGATACGACGTGTTGCTGGCGAGGATGGTGGTTTTGGCGGCGAGCAGATCGAGAGCGCTGAACACTCTTTTCTTGATTTCCATTTCCTCGAACACGGCTTCGATGACAATGTCGGCATCCGCCACCGATGCAAAATCGGTCGAGCCTTGCATCAAGCCATTGCGGCGCTCCATGTCGGCAGCGCTCAGGCTGCCGCGCTTGACCGAGGTGCTGTAGTTTTTAGCGATGACGTCGAGCCCGCGTGCCAGCGCCTCTTTTGAGGCCTCGACAATGGTCACGGGGATGCCGGCATTGGCGAAACACATGGCGATGCCGCCGCCCATGGTGCCGGCGCCGATCACCGCCGCGTGCTTGATCTCGCGAGCTTTGGCGTCTTTCGGCAGCCCGCCGATCTTGGCCGCAGCGCGTTCGGCAAAGAAGATATGCCGCTGCGCCTTGGACTGCTCGCCGTCCTTTAACTCGATGAATTTACTGCGCTCGAGTTCCAGGCCCTGATCGATCGGCAGATCGATGGCGGCACGTAGCGCTTCTATGGCGGCGATGGGGGCGTGCAGCCCGCGCGAGCGTTTGCCATGCGCGGCAACCAGTTCATCGAACCTGGCTCGATCGGCGCGCATATCGGCAAGCTTGGCATCGAGATCACGGGCGCGGCGCAGCGGGGTCTTGTTGGCGACAAGCCTGCGTGCAAATGCGATGGCCCCGGCGGTTACGTCGCCGTCGACAATGGCGTCGACCAGACCGGCCTCAAGCGCCGGTTTGGCGCCGATCGGATCGCCGGAAAGGATCATCGGCAGCGCCTTGGCCATGCCGATGAGCCGCGGCAGCCGCTGCGTGCCGCCGGCGCCGGGGATGAGCCCGAGCTTGATTTCCGGCAGGCCCAGCCGAGTAGTGGGTGCGGCCACGCGGAAATGGCAGCCAAGCGCGACCTCAAGCCCGCCGCCGAGCGCGGTACCGTGCAGGGCGGCAACCACGGGCTTCGGCATGGCATCGAGCGCAGTGACCACGTCAGTCGTGCTGGGCGGCTTTGACGGCTTGCCGAACTCGGTGATGTCGGCGCCGGCGACAAACGTACGTCCTGCGCATGCCAGCACCACGGCCCGAATCCCCGCGCGGTCGCGGGCCAATGCCAGCGCGTCGATCAACCCGGTGCGCACCGCATTGTTGAGCGCATTGACCGGCGGATTGTCGATCGTAATGACGGCGATGTTGTCGTCGCGCCTGACATCTACCAGTCCCATTGAAGTCTTCTCCGGGGCGCGCAACGCAGTTCGCGGACGTTGCCGAAATCTCATTCCGCAGTGCGAAACAATGTTCTGCAAGGTTGACCCGAATGCTAGGAAGTGGTGCGATTAGTGTCAAACGCGTCCGTCCCCGCAAGCCTCTGGTCGTGCGATGGCTGCTTACCAAAGCTGGAAAGCGAGTGGCGACCGGCTCAACGAAGCGGTCCCGCACGATGCACGAAAGTTTGTCGTC
>JABDGM010000009.1 GCA_013286045.1 Planctomycetota bacterium
AGTGCAAGCTGCAAAGCTGATGTATGAGAGCAGTATACTCCCGGCTTCAATCCACTATCCAGAATGGACTGAACCCAGGCTGCGTAGTAGTCCAGCATCTCGTCTGGCAGCGCACCACCTAGTTCGATATCGAGGTAAATCGTCGCTAGCGGCGCAAAGCCCGCGCTGACCGCGAGGTTTGCCGCGTCGGCCCCGTCGGCTGTCCCCTGACCGGCGCCCAATAACGCATCCCCAGCTTGCCTGCCGACATAGATGGGCGCAAATCCCCAGCCTAATTGCGCTAATGCATTCCGATAACCATCTGGCGCGAACGAAGGCATCCAGCTTGTGTCGGGATGGTGCGGCGCCGGAGCAAGGTAAAAACCAGTCCACATCAAATTCGTGTGCGATTTCAACCACTGCATCTTATCGAACCCCGGAAACGTGTAGGTATCAAGTCCTGCGAATGTTGCCATTGCGGCTCCTTCGGTCAAGCTTAGAGAAATCGCTGCGACAATAGCTCGCTAAAACCAGCTACGCGCACAGAAAACGACGAGCCACGGAGGCCTCAGGTTATACGCGCTCCAATTTCGATTATTTTCGCCGTAATCTGGCAAAGATAATTGCAAACTGGAAGACGGCAGTATAAATTCCCCTCCGTTGGGGTCAAGATGCAACGCAACTTAAGGGGTTGCTTTGACAGCGTGCCCTTAGAATCTGCTTCTTGCGTTGAAGCTTCAGACTCTAACTGATTGGGTCATTGGGATTCTCCAGTCGCTCAATCGACGCGTGCTCTTGCCAGCTTCGAACAATTCGAAGTGCCGTGTTCATGATTCGGAGCGTGCAGTATGCCTCAAGACCCGTTCATTGCCGTTCGAGTATTCGGAGAATTTATATGGCCTCCGATCTCCGGTGCTACTGGAACAGCTAAGGGGACGGCATCGATCGTTTATTTCGAGGATACGCCGCAGTATGGCAAAGCATGTTTTCTTTGGGAGCCGCCAAGTAATAATCCCGGTCAGACGATAACTCCGACGAATCAACTTCCCGATTTCAACGACGCGGATACGGCGAATCACACTTTTTGCGTGTGGCTGGAGAATTTTAATGCGACGCTCTCCTTCTACAACGGCTGGTTTTACGAGCAGTTCCGCCTGCCGGATATATCGAGCAATGATCTGCGTAGCGAACTCGCCGTAAAAATCGCCTTGGCAGTCGATGGTGCGTCGACCACTCAGCCTACTTTGGTAGTGAGGAACACTGGGGCCAGGGTGCGGTGTGCAATCCCACGAATTACCGCTGCACCGGAAGTAGTGGTCCCGCCAAACGTGAATTCGCCTCGCCTGCAGGAACTACCGCTCCCAGCGCACGATACTTGGTCGTCACTGGCTGATGCGCTGGATGATGAGCTAACGAACGATGATCCTCCTAATACGATCGACCAAGCCAACGCATTTTTGTCGATCATCGGCGAGGACGACACGGTCCAAAGCCACACCTTCCTTCCGTACCACGAGCACCTGCGCGCGGGTGCGACGGGGGTGCGATATGAGTTGGGTCCAATTTACGCGCACGATTTAGATGACGCAGGGGCTTTGCGCGAGGAAAACTTTTCGCTTGTCGTGGTCCTCGACGGATCGAATCGTACGCGAGTTCATTCTGGTCGTGACAGTTTCTTTTTGGTCGCGACCATTTCATGGCCGATAAAACCTGGATCGTTTTGGAGCTTAGCGGGGCCGACAGGCAATATTGATGTGCAATTCTTTCCGGAGGTTAAATGGCGTTCCGATCTCAATTTAAGTATTGCGGTTGACGGTATCGCGACGCCGCATGGTCTATTAAGAGCGGCTGATGGTAGAACAAAGATAGCCCTGACGGACATTGCGGGCATCGAAGGTGGGTTGCTCGATTGCGCGCTGCCGGACTTCGGCGACGAGCTTACGGGAAATAGCATCCCCTTCTTCGCACTCGCATTTTCGACGATTACCGGGAGGCAGTCGTTAGGAGAACCGATTGAAAAATCGGAGTTACGCACAGATGGGCTCGTGCCTCGATGCATCTCAGCGCTGTCTCCATTTTCGGCGGAGGACAATGAGACTTATGGGCTGGACTTTACCGCCAGTCTGCCGAATCTCGATCAATCAGTACAGTTTCCTGGTCCGCAGAGATATCAGTTTAGGCTAGTTCATGGAGTTTCATCTAAAACCAGTTCGAGCGACGGTAGTCGCCTCTTGATGTACTTCCATGTTTTCGAGAGGAATGTGCCCAACAGCAGTAATTTGGCAGGGCAGGTAAGCGGGCTATCCTTTGACGGTTTCGGAAAACGACTGCTTGTGCAGGGAGATGATGCTGGCAACTCCAGTCTGGCAATTTATCTCCCACTCGATGAAGTTGCTTCGAACACGCTGGGCTCACGTGTGAAAGTTGATTGGGAGTGGTGGCTTGGGGTCAGCAGATTTGTGCCGGTAAGGGGCGACGTAGGCTGGGGCGATCGACAAGACCGGTCGGTTCCACTGCTCGTGCGTCCACAAGAAGGCTCGTCTCCCGCTCAAGAAACCGCTCCTTTTGTTCTCCAGGCGACAGAGTCGATTTCCCCGCGCGATGATCGCCACTTGGTCTGCAACATTCTCGAGAATTCATTGAAAAATGATTCGTCGCTGGAAAAATACACGCTGTTAGCGCGACAGCCTTGGAGCGTACTGCGATTCGCACGAACGCCCCTGACCGCGCTGGGCGATGAAGCAAACGCAATTGTCGCCACTTACGACAGCGACGAGCGAACGTGGCTCTTCAAACTCGTTTCCCCGGAATATCATTTCGAGTTTCAGCCTCAAGCAATTGGCGAAAGCGCCGACAAGCCGAGGTATCTTGAATTACACGACATCAACGCGTTCGACCCGCCGGCAGCGGCTCCTCCGCTAGCGCCACCGCCACCCTACCCGCAACTTCGCCAGGACGATGTGCGGACTAATCCGGATAACTCGCTAAATGTCGTGCGGCCCGTACCTTTAGCCCAAGGCAACGATTTACCGCGCCGAAGCTATTTGGTTGAGTGCCGCTTCGGGCCATCGCTCGATTTGTGGGTGAAGCCAAGCGATTTGGAGCGAGGGTATTTCTTGGCTGAGTGGAACGCGGCCGAACTCTTCCGTCAAAAGAATGATTTTGGATTGGGTGTCGCGCTCCGCGCTTTGCGGGGGGAATTCTTATACGGCCTAGCTGTCGGCGTTGATCCTACGCGAGAGGACGGTCTCGCCAGAATAGCCAGAGTGGCCGAACTTGAAGCCCTGACGGGAATTCTACCACAGGAGACGTACGGCCAATCGCCAATTAGTGACGACGTTGCTCACTTGCTTTCAGAGCGTTGGCGGATAGTGCGCGCTATTCTGATGGCTCGCCATGAGCGCTTGGAAGTTTGGACTCCAGCGTACGACCAGCCCCGACCATTTGTGCCTTCACGATTTGAAGCCGGGGCCTCATTTGCCTTACGAACGACGGCGCTGCTTCGAAACCCAACCTTGGAACGAGACGATCTGCAAGTTAGCCCTCTTCCCACGCAGGCCAACGAACTGCGCATTAAAAACGACCGAGGCTTGTCTGGCGGAGCGTTGTGGCCCATTGAATCGCGACCGCATTGGCAGGCGCTTCAATCCAATCCTTCGTACCACGAGGGTCGTATCGAGCGAATCGCCATCAGCCCCACTGGCGGCGACGCGGATCAGTCCGCCAGCTTTATGGAAGGTTTAGTCACCATTGCGAGCGAGACGCGCTCAGGCTTTGTGCAGAGACAGCGAGTCG
The DNA here is from genome assembly GCA_013286045.1 of Planctomycetota bacterium. Taxonomy (GTDB): domain Bacteria; phylum Planctomycetota; class Planctomycetia; order Pirellulales; family Lacipirellulaceae; genus JABDGM01. The sequence continues at coordinate 3,775 of JABDGM010000009.1, forward strand.
AGATTTTGGGACGAATCGGTGTCTTCTGGAATCGGGCGAAACACGTTGTCATCTACGATCGGACAGTGAACCCGTCCGAACAATTCGCGCCCGAAATCGAACCTGCAGACACTTTCAAATGGCATCTCTCCCGTTCGCGGCGGGCTGTGATCCGAAAGGTGATGGAGTATATCGAGTTGCTCGAGCCTGTCCGGGGCTTTCCGGACGATACGACGGCAAAAGCGACGAGTTGCGGATTTCTCGACTCGGTGCGGATGCAAAAAATTATCTTTGTCGACAGCGCATGGGGGCACGATATTGAAGACCCCTCCGGCGCGCAGGGTTATGTTATCCCTCTTTGGAACCCGACAGCGGCGAGAAAGCGGCCGAATGTTTATCCGTTCCCCAACGTCACGTTTGTGACGCTTGGCGAGGGGAAAGAAGATAGACCATTGGTACCGCGACAGTGCGCCAACCCCGAGAATGTTTATTTCTACGCACAGGCATACCCAATTGAAGGCGACACAAACAAGTGGGCGCCGGTATTTGATGTCGATTATGGGCGATTGGAAAACCCAGTCGACGTTGAAAGGGCGTTTGCCGCGGGTGGAAACTTGCATGGCGCACCGTATCAAGGGGCGGACGAAGTACCGGTAGGCCGAAAGCCTTCGCCGCATCGCGTGCTGCCCGGTCATCACCGGTTCACCTGGCGACTGTTGCCAGACAGCGCTCGCACAACACTCAACGCTACTTACGGCGCCAAACCAGTCTACGGGAATGTCGAATCGATCACGTTTTCGCGTAATACAAACGCGACGCTCGAAACGGATCCTAACCTGGAAATTCACAAACAACACGCGGAGGGCATTGCTACCTTTTCGATGGCGGCGGGCGTCGTAACGCACCACTTGGCAGAGCTGAAGCAATTAGCCAGCGAATTCGGGGCTCAAACAAAAACCGCGCCGGGTCAACAAGCGGTCGTCGACACCGTTGCCGATCAGCTCGTGGGCCTTAAGGCAACGTTGGCTTCGGCGAGCGCAAAACTTGCGACCTTTTCCACTCAAGCGAATGACATTGTTACGAATGTGCTGCATCTGGATCAAACGCCGCTCAATTGCAACACCCTGAAGCAACGCTTGGCTTCCGATATCCATCGCAAGTTGCTCATGGTGGCGCATGAAATCGATCAGTATCAGGATACGGTACTATCCTGGGTCACGAACCTAGTGGAGACTCCACTTAAGACCGCCTGGGATCAATACGTTGGAGTAGTTCGGTTAGCGAAAGACCATCTAATCCGCGCAATTTCCGATGTGCTTGTCGCGGATGCTAAGGTCGGACGGATCATTTCCAGTTTGCTTGCCTCGGCGCACACGGACGTACAGAAGGTTCTCGGCGATGTCGAGCTTTCCGCGCGGATCGTGCATGGCATCGTCGCCGATATTGACGACACCCTCGCACTTAGTGCACGACGTCTGCAGGACATCGTTTCTACATGCGGGAATGCCGCGGATTGGACGGCCAGTCGCTATGATCGCGTGCGGGAGCAAATTCGAGAAGAGCTAAGCAGCCTGCCTTTGCAATTGAACAGCGTGACCGCCGATTTTTCTCAGCGTTTGGCTGCTGAACTGGGGCCGGCGGGCTGGGTCTTGGCCCAGGAGCTGTCTCACGAGCTCGCCAGTCGCCTGGCGACACTAATCGACGGTCTGCAGCTCTCAGTTAAAGTTACGTTTGATCAAACCACTCCCGCCGCCATCGTTACGCCGTGCGTCGTCGCGATGCAGAACGCGCAGAAAGATTTATCCAACCTTGAGGCGCGACTGCGCGACAAACTGAACACTGCCGACGCCGCATTCCAAAACAGTGTGGCGGCAACAACAAACCAAATCCAACAAGTCGTTCAGACCGTCTTGACTTCCGCCGCAATTGTCCCGGCGCTCATTGAGAGCCTGGGAATGGAAGTCATCGACGCGATCGATACTTTATGGACCCAAAACAAATCGATCGGCAATGATTTACTCAAGAAGCTTAAGGACCAGATTACATCGAATGTTCCTCGACTTGGGGAACTGATCACTAGCAATAAAATGCTCGAGCAGATTCAAGCGAAACTTCTTGAAGACGTCGGGGGCCTTTGTAACGCGCTCCAGAACGTTCAAGTTGCCGTCGTGCCCGCAAATCTTCGGCAAGATCTGGAACAATGTCTCACCCCCATTACCAATGCAATTACCAATTTGCAAAACGCTGCGGACGATGTCGCAAAAATAAAAAATGCTGTGTTGCAATTGGAAACCGATTTTCTGCTAACTGGTACTCCAAACGTGCGTGATACGTGCCTGAAAGCGGGTGCCCTTGGCCAGGTCTACACTGCCCGGGTTATGGAGAGTTTCTCCCGGGTATTCCATAGCTCGATGAATTCGGCTCCATCGAATGTACTGCGCCTGATGGCCGCCGCCACTGCCGCTCCGGAAATTGCGCAACTGCAATCCAACCTAGACCGCATGCGCTGCGCCTATGATGACTCCAAAGTTCAAATAACCAAAATACGCGCTGCGCTTTCCAAGCTGGGCGACGCGCTCAAAGCACTCGGCATCGATATCCCCACGGACGAGTTAACAGAAAAGTTCGAAATACCCCAGGAGGTCCTGAAAAATTACGACATCAGCAAACTGTTTCCCAACTTTGCCGGGCTGAACTTGCGCGGTCTTCTGCCAGACGTTAAAGTCCCGGACGCCAAAGACGCTATCCGAATCAGTCATGATTTTGATCGCAAGCAGTTTCGGGCGTGGGTGCAAGTTGACGTTAAGTACCCGATTAAGGGGCGCAAAGAGCTGTATTCGTTTGGCCCATTCGCGGTGTATTTCCGAGACACGACTCTGACGGGCATCATGCTCGCCGAGGCGTCTCAGGATTCAGACGGTACACAAACCACCGCACGCTCGCAGATCGACACGCATATCGACGTGGATGTCGGTGGCGAAACAATGTTGTCGTTGGAAAAAGTCGCCGTTCATTACGAGCAGGGAAGTGGGCTGAAGTTCGAATTCGATCCCAAAAGCATCCGCCTCCACGCCGCGCTTCAGTTCGTGCAGGACACGCTCGGCGGTCTTATTGGTGACGAAATCGGCGGCCTACAGATTATCAAAAACAATGGGATCCCTGTTGGCTTGCAACACGTATTTACCTTGCCAACGATCAGCATTATGGCGGGGACCTCTGGAATTTCTAACATTCAGCTTTCGAATGTCTTTCAGCTGCTTGCTTATCCTGACTTCGTCATTACCAATCGCTTTAATCTCTCGAGGCCCGAGCTACCGTTCATCTTCTCGTTTTTCATCGTCGGCGGAAACGGTTTCATCATCATCGATGCAACCTACCGTCCGCTGGACAGCTCTTTAACGGTGGGGGTGGAATGTGCGGCCGGCGGTTCGGCCTCGTTGGGACTCGCGTTGGGACCTGTCAGCGGTTCCGTTTTCATTGCTTTTGACCTGGTCATTACTTACCGCAAGACGATCGGCGGAGGAAAAGCGTCCGGCGATGGACTTACGGTTTCCGTGATGCTGGTAATTGCCGGCAACGTTTCGCTGTGGGGAATCGCTGAAGTTTTCTTGGGCATTCTGTTGCGTATCTCGTATCGCGAGTCCGGCGCAATCGATGCGCTAGGCTCGCTATCTGTTTCCGTCAGGCTGTGCCGGTTCATTACGCTTAGTTTCAGCACGTCGGTGCAATATCAACTTAGAAACGGGCGAAGCGAAACCACGACTAATTCAAGTACATCCGTGAGTGCTGATCGGGTGCAAGAGCTTAAAGATAGAGCTAAGCGGTTGGAGGATGCACGCGCATGAGTACGCCGCCATCGATTTATGTAACGGTTACGATCGAACCGCCCGACTATTATTCCCTTGCGACGGATGAATCGTGTTTGTCCGTGCATCTCGCCTTCGACGCCGACGACGAGGCGGCGATGCAGACACTCCTAAACACACCTGGTTGGACCTTCACGCCTTATCGACTCGGCGTCGGGGGCGCCTCCGCGACGCCCGTCTCTGCGGCTGATATAGCGATCGTCCAGGAGTGGTCAGCGCCCCAAGACATCGATGGGGCAAGCATCTCAAACTGGTTAAACGACCGAAAGTCGTTTGAGAACGCACCACCGAGCGATGTTGTCTCTGCCGATCGAGCCAATGCACTAGGAACCCTACTCGGCAGCGTGGGGTGGACCGCCCCCGTGCCGCACTCAGCGAAGCTCATGAGAGTCATCAAGCTGAAGAATATTGGCTCCGTTGCCGTGAGCGATTTATTCCTGCTTCCCGCAAACATTGGAAACATACCCGCCCTCACAGTAACACCGTCGTCAGGTAGTCAGAAAGGCCGGCAAGTAGCAGTCGTTGTGAATGATGGCGGGCCCTACAACGGATTCACTTTTATTGCGAATGAATTATTTTGGACCTTCGCGGAGCTTGGCATCACACTACCCACTAACGTCAACGAGGCACTTGATCCCAATGCCTTTCCCGTGCCCGTACGCAAAGACGGCTACTTATTTAGCGTGCGTGCCGAGGATGATTTTCGCTTTCTACAAGCGTTCGAATCGCGAGCTGCCAGCTTATTTTCATGCCTGCCAGCTCTTCTCGACCTCGACCCGAAATTGCTCGACGCGGTTGCCACGCAAGATCTGGGGCGACTGGCATTTGCGGCCGCCCTCGACCCACTCTGGCTTTCCCTTCTTTCGCCCGGCGCCGATTCGCGCGAGGGCGCACTACTCGCTCCGCTGATGCGTATTTGCGAGCAGCAAGGCACTTCACTCAGTGCGAAGACCGTCTTTCAGAAATGGATCCGTGACCAGCTCAAACTGCTCACCCTGGCGGATCTCCTGGATGGAAGTGCAGCAATCCTGAAAGATCTTTTCGCTTTACCCACGAATTCCGACAGCCTAAACACGGCGCTTCAATCGCTGCGGGCAATGTCGGCGACCCTGCAGCAGGAATCGGGCTTGGAACAAGTACTTGATCGCGTGATGAACAATCTCGCAATCAAGGCAACAACGGCGGGTCACCTCGAATATTCGGATTGGATCGCTGAATACCGTCAGCTTCTGAAGGGGCCCTGGAATGCGACAGACGCTGTTAGACATGATTATGGGCATTTGCTATCGGTCTGGCTGACAGATGAATCGCGCGCCCACTCGCCTGCTTTGGCGCTATACGATGTTGCCCATGATGCTGACCCGTATACGCAGCGACTCGCAAACGGCGCTGTAGCAAACAGTTGGTACAACCGAATTAAGGACAGCGTGCTCGCGGTCAACACCGGGGTCACGGATGTCGATGCAATTCTTAAGAAAGCATGGGAGCAAAGTGTTAATCGTGCGCTCGGAAGTACCGTGCAAAAGTCATCAACGCGTTTCGTCCCCGATCGTACGCCTCAGCCGATCCCGATCTCAATTGCTGCGAGTCCCTCGGCCGAGAAGCTAGATGAATTTACGGCGATCTTTAACGGCACGGCCATCGTTCTCAAACGCGACACGCAGGATTGGGCGCATGCCAATTTGATTTCCTTGTATCCCTTGGAGTATGTGGCGGGCAACTTGCGTTACAGGACATCGTGGGACCCGGGTAAGGTTGCGCTAAAGCCTTTCTTGCCTGTTTCCATGGACGGCCGCCAGGAAATGTTCGTTCCCTTTTACGGTCTTCCCCTGGCTAGTCCGGCCTTTGCGGGCACGGGTGGGCCAGGATTGGAACCAATCGAACTGGACGTTTTCAAGGATCCCTTGAGTAGGCCCTTCTATAAACAGAAAGATGTCGAATTCACGGGGACCGCTTTTCAAAAGCCACCAAGACTAGGGTACGGATATCCGTACTTGGCCCGTGCAATAGCGCTTTCCAAAGCCGGCGTTCCTCCTAAGGAGTTGCAGAATGGCGGTGCTGGTCTTCCATGGGTCCTAGATCCCGCCATCGACTTCTCCGCTGTACCTAACCCTGATGAAGTCACGACCCGGTTCAGCTGCCAACGCCGCACGGCGATCGGTTCTAATACGTTTGGCTCTCGCCCTCCGCAGCGAATCGGTGCGGATTATCCTGATGTCTTTCCGCTTGCGCTGGATTATCCGCGAGCTTCACTCTTAGCTGGTAAGGGCAGCGTCAGCATTCTCGATTTGTTCCGTCGCACCGATGGTGTGGGGCAACTTCTGAGTCCCGCAGCGAACAAGAACCGCACGTTCACTCTAATTGGTCATCAGCTTGCGACCACAGATAATAACGCGTTGCTCACCGTAAACCTGGAAGTGTACGCAGATGCGAATGTTGACCTGGAAGCGGTGCCTTTAGCCAGCTTATCGCTCGACCGTATTGGTCTGGTTCCCCTTCTTGGACAAACCTGGACGATCGAGATAATTTCAAACGATGGCACTCCTTCGCCGCCGGCGCCCAACCTGCTGCAACTGAAAATCAACGCGGTCTTGGATCCCGATGCATATATCTGGGTTCGGCTGCGGTTTACAACCGCCGCTGATGGCGCCGCGTGGAGCTTCGGCGCACCGGAGCCGAATACCGAGGATAACCCGGGGGCCGAGCAAGGATCTCACCCTCCAATTCTCCTCGTTGCCGACGACAATACACGCTGGGGACGTCCCTTCACAGATGCGACACGATTTGAGTGTGTCCTTTCGCGCACGACTTGGCTCGACTGGGAGCGCTGGTTCAATAACTCCACGCTGGCGATTAATGGCAAACCAAGAACTCCTTTGATTTCCGATGGGGCCAAAGTATTCGGCGAGGCCTCGATCATGCGCGGGGAAGATTCAACAGGGCAACTGTCGAACCTGCTTGATCGCCTGCCGGATCCCGCAGTAAGCAAGTTACTCGTCGAACTAGCACAAGTTGATAGTATTCCAGGATCAACCTCGTACTGGTCGACCGGTGCAATTGTTCTCGACGCGCGCGATTGGCTGCGCAGTCAAGACATTCCTAGTGAAGCAGACCCGGTCGAGTACTTCAATCATTTATGCTCAACCCTAAAAAATATCGATCGTCGATTCCGCATTAAATTCAGCGTGACCGGCGGCAGCTGGAATTTGAGCACTACACAAATAACTGAGGACAGCGAAACCTACGATCTTGTGAATGTAACTGTGCCACCGGGAGCCGTTGCCAAGCTAACGGTCAAGCCTTTAGTAGACGAGCAGCTCTTCGACTTGGCGGGTGCGGATGCTTCGAAGCCCCTTTGTGCTGGATTGCTTCAGCTGGCGACCGGCAAGTATTCAGTCGGCGGCGCGGAATACATGGTCTTCCCAGGAGCAGAACTCACAGTGGAAGGGATGTTCTACACAGCGTGGATTCCAGGCTTTGACACGGATTATAAGAACACCCTCAAGTACCAATTCGAGGTTCAGTGTGCAAAGGAATCACGCGGGTATCGGATCGTCGAAGTCACTGCGAAGCAGGCCGTCGATTTGGCACGTTCCTTCTCGCACGTAGACGTTCGTACGCAGCGTTGGCGGTTTTCCGGCCGCCCGATCTACCACTGGATTAGTCCGAGAGATTATCGAACGAATAATGTCGGCAATGGTGCTCAGGAAATTGCGATGGAGCTGGATCGCGAGACGCACGCAGACCGGGTCTCGCTATTCGAATCGCAGCTCTTTTTTGAACGCGACGACCTAGATTGTCAGATAACGCGTATTCGGCTGTTAGGCGCCGGAACGGAGCTTGCAAATATCACGTGGGAAAGCCCATCCGCCACCTATTATCGTCACGGCTTTACTCTCATTTCGCGTTATGCCGGTGCCTTACGCGATTTTGAGAAGGATTCAGTGTGGCCTTACGGACCAACACCCTGGAATCGCTGCTGCGCTATCCTGGCGGATGCCAGCCGAATCGACGTTACTTCGCCTCAAGTTAGGTGCCTCGTTCCATTGTCAAACGACACTGTGAAACTTCTGAGCGACTCTAGCGAAGTTGTGATGCCCCAGTACCCAAACATGAACGCGGCAGCTCCCAGTCCCCCCCTTGCCTGTGTGTTGGAAGAGAAACCATTTGCAGTAGGGGGACTGGCCGACCGTATTCTTCCAGAAATTCTCACCGGGGTTGGTTACGGCTTTGAAAGCCCCGACGGGTCAGTGCAACCGCTCGATACGGGCAAGGAAACAAGCCGCGACGGGCGATTGGACGGCCGTTCCTGGAAGTACGATCCTATTTCGTATCGGCTCGACCCATCGCACTTTTTTGCTCTCGAACCGGAGGGGCCAATCGGAACCCATTTCGAACGCGCCACAGTGCCGGCTCCGGCCTGGGCAAATTGTCAGTACATGCTCAAGCCGAGAACCGTCAGTGACAAAAAGCGCCTTCCCGACGAATCCTTTTTCGGAGTTCGTCTGCAGCGCATTCTTGAGCCGGAGTGGGTGACGCGCACGGCGGCCGCCGATCCGGATGCAAATAACCTGCCACTTTTTGAGTCATGGCAACTATCGATGCGCGGTTGGGCAGGTCCAGCAGACCAGAATCCGATCGATCTCGTTTCCGTGGAGGATAGCGCCGGCGCGGTTACTCCGGTCGCCCAATGCATCCTGCAGGACACCTTTCTCGTTTTTCGCTTTAATCGCCAACTACTTGGCAAAGGTTACACTGCGAACAATGTGATCGTATGCGCAGTTCCGGCCGAATTCCCTTTGCCCGAATTGCGGCTTCAGCATCTTAGCCGGGGCGACGGACGATACATCCTCTCGATTTTGGCAAATGCCCAAGATGCGCTACCGAATGCAAACATCGAACGTGGGAGCAGTAACTTCCCTCTGCTCCTCGCTCGGGTCGAATGGAAAACAAATGACGATCTTCAGCTGACTACCGACAACGTCCACCTCAAGTTTTACAAACCGCCTAGCGCGCATCTCGATCAGTTCGACATCTCAACGCTAAGCAGCAGTCCGGCAACCGTACGTGAATGGGGACGTACTGCGAAGAACGCCGACTGGGTCCATCGTTTCGACGGTACCCAATGTAAGCCAATCCCTATCGCGACCTTGGAAGCAGCCAAAAGATTGAGCAATGCCGGGGACAAGCTTGTATTCAGTAATACAGACAGCTCATCGCTATGGCTCATGTCATCGCTGGCCGACTCGCGACAGCCACTTCACATTCAACGCCATTTAGTCGCCGTGTTCACCAAGCGTTCGCGCGGAGACGGCAAGTTATTCGACCTATACCTTGGCGCAACCATGATTAATGGCCAATTGCCGGCAATCGCTAACGCGCGACCTGCCACAAAACTTCAGCTCCACGAACTTGAAATTCCTTCAGCAATCGTTGCTGCGGGAGTTGCGCTAACGGAATTCGAATCGGCCAAGCTGGATCTAGTCGCGACCGGCGGCGTGACCACCAGCGCAGTGGCTCGCAGCTATCGATTACATGTACGGTTTGCCAATTCAGCCCTCGGCATGAGTAGCGCCGCCGCTATCAACATTGTGCTGAAGGCCCTGAGTACCAACAATCTTGAAACGGTCTTGGGCGACGTGCCATGCGAAAATCAGGTTCGGGCGATCGACATCTTTCTTCAAAATGGTCTGCCGATAAAATTTCGATATCATTCATCTAGTGGTGTCGTGAAGGATGTCAGAACGCTCGCCCCTGCCACGCCAGTTGTGGGTCTGACGGACGCCGAATCAATTGCGGTATCACTTCAAACTTCACCGGGGTTTGGCGAAGTCTGGGCTGATGTATCGCTCCTCCACAATTTGCCTGCTGCTGACGGTTCGCTAGACCCTGACCACTTTGACTTCGATTGGCTGTTCTCCAATCACGAAGCCGAGCCGAGCCCCGCCAGCCGCTTGTCATCGTCAGCACTAAGTACTTTAACAGAAGCGCAAGCCCGATTCGTTTCCGCCAGCGCTGCGATTGATCTTTCGAGTGAATAAGGCGATTCCAACTCTGGAGTATTGCACGCGACAGGTTCCGCAAATATTAGCAAGTGGCGAGCCTAAGAGTGGCCTTAATATAGAATCATCCGTAACCACGAGATGTTGATTAATATTTTGGGATTGAGGTGCTTGTAATTCCTTTTCGATATCGCATATTGTTGAACCAGGATAGATGTGTGCGTTAGACGCGAACGCTCAGTACGGCATTGAACTCCTAATAATCGGGGGCCTTATGATTCGACGGTCGCATATCTTGCTGCGAGCATTAATTATGTACGGGCTAATGTCGGCATCTTTGGGAGCACGCGCCGCCGAATTTAAGATTTATCTGCACAATCTCGATGGAAGTCCTCTTGTCAGCGCCGACTCGTCCCGCAACTCGGTTGAAGCGTTTTTGCAATCGCCGGGTACTATAGTGAGAAGTGAGGGCGGTCTGCCACGAATAACTGCAGCAGCAAAAATAAGGCGTTTTTCGTAAGCGGTAGAATCAGGGCCATGCGGAGCTATCGGGGGTGCCCACCTAGGGCTGAAATATCTGTGCTGGCCTGCGACGAATCAGCGATCGGAAATCTCGTCACAGAACCAAGAGTGATCCCGCAAATATCGGCCCCATGAGCCTGACACGTAAGCTTACGTAGCACAAAACGGTCGACGAGAACAGCGAATACGTCGAAATACTTAAGTCTTAAATCAACTTTGAATCGTTGAATGCTTCGTCAGCAATCGGTAGTGAGGTCTTCCAATTTGTTACAACGGAGCCTGGATTTAGTGCGATGCAGCGGCCACATTTGCAATTGATGCGAAGAGACGGGTAAAACTCCCATGAAAAAGAGGTGTGAAACCATCGTCGTAAATTCGGTTGACGAGTTTCTTCGAGAGACCAGAACTAGGCAAGTCGCTTGGGAAAAGACGAATGAGTGGCAATCCGACGCTTGGTTTCGTGGCGTACCTCGCGCCGACTACGAACTCAGCCCCAGCTTCTTTCGTCTGCAGGCGAAGCATACGAGAATTGAAGAGGACGACCTGCGCGACGAATTCATGCGTCGGGGATTGCCCTACTCGCAACTGCTCAGCCCACGAACAAGTGGGAATGGTATTTTCTGATGCAGCATTATGATCTGCCGACTCGTTTGCTCGATTGGTCGGAATCATCCCTTGTGGGACTATTCTTTGCCGTTTATGACTATCGCAAATTACGGGCTGGCATGATTCAGCGGAAGTCGGATGCGATTGAAGAAGATGTTAATGCCGCTGTATGGATGATGGATGCGGAGACTCTGAATCGCCACACGATGAAAGAGGACTTCGCCAAGAATTGGCCCATGCTACGCTACGACGACGATATGATGGACAACTACTTGTCGGAATGCCCAGGTAAACTTTTCGACGGATGGCCCAATCCGCCCATAGCAATTCTTCCGCCTTGCACAAATCCCAGGTTAACTGCGCAGCGTGGTATGTTCGTCTTGTTTAGCCTAAACGATAAACCACTTGAGAAACTGTCTTGCTGAAATACTAAGCATGGCTCGCGACTAGTTAAGTTCGAAATCCCGCCTAAGGCAATTCCCGCAATCAGATCAGATTTGCGTCGGGCCGGCTTCACGGCGGCGTTACTGTTTCCTGAACTTTCAATGTTGAGTAGTGAAATCATTCACGCGTGGCTGGAGTGAGGCGCGAGATTCTCGCAAGATCACGAAAGACTGTTTCGCGCCACCTCCGGGGTCGAGTCGGATCGGAGAGCGTGTACCGTTGATAACTACGTGAGGTGAGTCTGGGATGCATGGAATTAGCGGCTAGGGAAGCAGGTTTTCATTGATTTTTTAAGGCACCATCCAATTTTTTGTTGGTACTCCAGAACAGTCTTGCTAAGCTCTGGGGCGTACAGCCACAGTGTTTGGCTTTTTGGCAGCGCGAAAGGTTTGTGGAATATGACAACTTGGACGCGCATTCTTCAAGCAAGTTTAATTCTATATTTATTCATTATGGGCGCTTGTGGCGCCGCGTTTGTAGTTGCGGATTTCCCGAGCCAGGTCAACGGGGATCTGACGTTTCCACTAGCATTGGGTTCGACTGACCAGGGGCTGTTATTACTTGCGATTGCGGCCGGTGTTGCCGGTAGTTTCATTCATGGTGCGCAGTCGCTCAGCACCTACATTGGTAACGTCGAATTCAAAACTTCGTGGACGGCGTGGTATCTTGTCCGTCCGTGGATTGGAGGCATCCTTGGCCTGTCGATATATTTTGCGTTTCGCGCCGGCCTTGTTGCTGGAGCGAGCGTGGTAAACCCGTATGGCGTTGTCGCTCTGGGGCTGCTCGGCGGATGGTTTTCAAAGACTACAAGCGACAAATTGCAAGAAGTGTTTGAGACCATGTTTAAAACGGACCTTGACGCGACTCGAAAAAATAAATTAATGGAGGACAGCCGTCCAATTATTGATAATTTGCAGCCATCACCTGTGCCAACGGGCACTAGTGAGATATGTATCTTTGGTCGGAATTTCGTCTCTGGCGCCGCTGTAATCGTCGGTACGGAACAAGTTGCTGCCGATTTCGTGTCTAACCTCGAATTGAAAGTGGCCTTAAACAAACTTAACCATCCGCCGGCCGTGGGAGCGGAAATAAATATACAGGTGAAAAATCCGACTGGTGATAATCGAGTTTCGGAAAGTCGAATGCTCAAGTTCGCACTGCCCACAACTGGCCAATAAGGAAGTGCTATCGTCAGCGCCTCCACAATTGGCCATCGCGCACTGAATGGGCCGGTACTTAGCAGCCCGCTCTACTGACTGTCGGCGCTCTTGGCACCCAATAATTGATAGTGAAATGCCTCAATGAAGATATACGTCTCTGCAACGTATCGCGACCTCCAAAAGCATCGTATGGCCGTCCTAAACATACTACGTCGAATGGGGCACCAGCCGATTGGAATGGAAGATTATGTTGCCGAAGGATTGCGTCCCCTTAGTCGGTGTCTGGAGGATGTGAGTAATTGCGACGCCTACCTATGTATTGTCGCATGGCGTTACGGATATGTTCCCCAAGACCCGACAGTGCCGCCGGTTCTTCCCGCAGCAGCGAAACTGGGAACGTTATCCGTCACGGAATTGGAGTATCTAAAGGCTGTCGCGACAAACAAGCCAATACTCGCTTTCGTGCTTGATGGCGATGCTGAATGGCCGGCGCATCACTTTGATGCTGTCTCAGGAGAGAATGAAAACGGAGCTCGAATTACGAAGTTTCGGCAAGAGTTAAGTCAACAATTTTTGATTAATTATTTTCGATCGGCCGAAGAGCTGGCGAGTCTCGTGAGTGCGGCTGTTTATCGGGCTGAGATGGCTCGGCAAATGGACCTCGAATCGCTTAATGTCAAAGCCACATTTAATGGCCCATTTAAACGCGGCGGCAGCGTTGATGACAGTAGTCTTGAGGAAATCTCGAATGCGATCGCTGGGCAAGAAAAAGTACAGGCCCTGCAGATCAACATCGGCTCGGGATCGGATTGGTGGATGACAAGACTGTATTTACTTTGTTCGCTCGCCGCTGATTTAACAAATATTGAGCTAGTGGTATTTGAAGCTGGATCGGATCTCCCGGGGGGAAATGAACCCCGGCGTTTTATCGGCACAATCCACCCAGCTATCGTCAAAGAACGTCTTTCATCGTTGTACGATGAACTGCGAAATTATGACGCAGCCATCACTGGTGTCGAGCGAGATCGCGATCTTGGCGGAGAGGTCAGGCGACGCGGCGCTATCTGGACCAGCCGCATCGATCCCCCCGGTAACGAAGCACACCGCACAGTATTTGTGACCGAGGCAAACTTAGAGCGATGGTTAGCTCCTTATCTAATAAAGCAAGCGATTGAATTAGAACCCACAACGAACGCCGCCTTACGTATGCAGCGTATACTCGATTGGCCGATGAGGTTCGTTCCGATTAGTGAAGGCGGACAATTCAAGCAAGTAGTGGATAAACATGCATTGACGGAACAAGTCGCTAAGCTATCGATTCGCGAACAGGTTGCGCGAGCCCTATCGACTATCAGATAGGATCGGCTGCATTGCTCTCTAGATGGTCCAAAAAAAGTATGTGTCTACGCTTAGTCTGATATTTCAATTGATGCATCGGGGTCGTCGTACGCTTTCTGACCGCTTTTGCGATGTCCTTGATTTGGCCATCAACATGTCCGGCCCAAGCGCGGGCCGTTGCTTCGGGCGTGCCACTGGCCAAGGCATGCGAAATCAGCGAGTGCCGAAAGCTATGTAGCTTGCCCTTCAGGCCAAGCGGCTTCAGAGTTTTCTGCAAATGGTAAAGAGCCCGGCGCTCATCGATCTGTCGGTCACTCTCCGGAAACTGTGCGGTTCGTGGAGCGGTGAACACCCACCGCCCAAGGCGCTGTTGCGCTGACAGTAACGTCAAAGCGGGCGGGCAAAGGGGCACGACCCGTGGTATTTTGAGACCACCCGAATAAACTTCGCAACGACCATTGACAAGACGGCAAGCACTGCGGAGTCGCGCGGATCGCCGAAGACTACTGGCGAAATGCTTGTTTTTGTCGAAGAGCAGCTGGATCATTGCCGCGATCGCCACCGACATGCAAAATACCACGAGAGGCCATTCGGCTTTTTCAGAGTAATGTTGCGGAAGCCGAATTGCGAATTCGTCGGCCAAGGTCTCGGACGAAAAAGCACCGACGCCGATTTGACCAGGAGCCGGCAGTCGCCACCAGTGTCGCGCGGTTGGCCAGAAAAGTTCTGCCGCAAGCAGAACGATCGAAAGAATCAACATCAACTCAAGTATCCAACGATGAACGAAGGCGGCGATTCTCCGGACGATATTCATTTTCGCGACATCGCGCCGGCGATCGAGTTCGTGTGCTGGGTCGTCGTGGCGCTATGTCCACTTTTGCGGTTGATCGATGGGGCGGCCGTTACGGAGGATCAATTCGTCATCCAGGTTTCACTATTCTCTCTGGCACTGGCAGGCGGAATCGGCCTGCGAATCTACGATTTTCTTCAGCGAAAGACTTAAATCCGGCTTTGCCGCCCGGGGCATAATACTTGCATCCGTCTGCTGCAAGGATCGGGGGGATTGTTGCGATGCGATGTGTGGCGGGATCGTTACTGGCCAGCGCCGCCGTGTTAAAAGCCGCGCAGCTTGTCGCGGACCCAAGTCCTCGTTGTTGAGCCCACTCGGCCGATATTGCTGCCAGCATAGATCGGCATTGAATTGGCCATCGAACTGCTCTTGCTGAGCGGTCACTATGGCACACGCTCCTGTGGCTTGTGCTAATGCTGTTTACGGCCTTGCCACCTATTCGCTCTACCTCGCACTAAACGGCGCGGTCTCCTGCAGCTGTTTCGGTCCAGTCCAAGTTCATTCACGGTGGACGTTCAGCTTAGCCATATTTGTTGTGGTGGGCGTATGGGCATCCATAGTATTGGGACGCCGCGCGAACTCCCATAGTCAGGAGCCGATTGCGACAGTAGTCGTAAAACCACGATCAAGGTGGCATCGCGCCTACCGTTCGCCGCAAGTATAGCTGTGTTGTGCATTGCGATCTTGATCCGCGACGAGGGAAAAATAGCCGCGGTCGCCGGCGGGGTGCCATCGGTCAGTAATCTAATCATTTTGGAACTCGACCAATGGATCGGCCAGAAGCTGCCTGTAGCCAATTCACTCGATATTGATCTTTCCGTAGGCGATTAGGTTGTAATCTTCCATCGCCACGACTGCCCCACGTGTCAGAGAGAAGTTCCCGGATACGGGCAGGCGCAGCTAAGCGGATTGCGTTGGTGGAAGTACCGCCGTACGGAGCCGCCGAGCAACGCGGCAATTGCTAGTTGCGCGGCCGGCTACGAGAAAGTCACACATGGTTTGTGCAGACGCCGGTTGAACTCCGCATCGATAGCGGCATTGTTATGTCAGTCAAAGAGCTATGAGCACGGACTTCGAGATAGTCTTAATGCAGTGTTCGGCGATCCTGCTTGTTATTCACACACTGCTCCTGGGCTACAGCGCATACATTCACAGTCCGACGTTCAACGAGCCAGCACATTTAGTGGCCAAGTAATTGGAAATTTGGCCGGTTTGATCTCTCAATACACCGTCGAATCCTATTCTCTCCGCTGAAACCTACATGGCTCACCGTGAGCCCGCCTAAAGTCGCGGGAGTCCGACAACCTCCGAACCTATTTGATATAGTTTTGGCAATTTGACTGTCTCAGAAAAGCTCGCTCTTCGCAAACCTGTACATTTAAGTGGCACAATTACGGCTGTACATATACTTCCGTGGACCTTTATCGATCTCGGACCTCAAATCAATAAATACCTCGGCGCTACATCACCCCGAAGTCTTAGCTTCGGTGGATTACTGGACGTTCTCGTTATCACGTTTAGAGCAACAGTTTTATCTTTATCGGGAGACGGCCTGCGCGGCGAATTGCGACAGCAAGCTCGAATGAAAAATGGCTGCTTCGACTTTTTCGTATGGTATGATGCTTCGATTGCCAAATGCCGTGTGTTTGCACTATGAACGCGTCGGCAACAATTATCTCATTGCCTTGAGGAGGAAAGCACTGGGGACTGGCGTAGCAAATCGCCAGGCGCCTTCAACGAATGACGAGACGATTTCATTCGTACATTGCGGTCTTTTCGGCAAGCTTTGAATTTCCCTGTTCGGTTCAAAGAGTTATGTGCAATCTCACTTTGATCGGTTTATTGACAATCATGGAATCCGGAGTTATATTGCTGTCGGACACCCTGGGTCTAATTCGACGCTCAGGTCTTTCGCTTTCCAATCTTTGATTGTCCTATTTGGCAGCCTTCTAGTCGAACGGCGTCCTCGGATACCTGCCTAACGTCTCCTACTTCGATGAGGAGGATGACGAGTTGTTTGGCTTGGCCCGGCAACTTTACAACATACTGCTTAACGTCCCGCCCACGTTGGCCTGAAGTTACTGCGGTTGTGGGCACCGTCCGCCGACACATCTTTCAGGCGATGATTTAAACTTGTAACCGCAGCAACAATAGGTAGGAGCGGTCATAATGTTGCTGATAAATACTATGCACTACAGCCGTCATCACGGCGGCAAGCATTTCCATTGTTTCGTCTCGTGTGACGGCGGATGTCCTTCTTACTTCGCGGTAACTCCGTTCTTGACTTTCATCGGCGCAGGAGAGCGACTGACCGTCGGTGATCGTCGACTCCTATCCCGCCCATTTTCTCACCGATTGCGTGGGTGACAAGGAATGTACACCAAACCTGGAACCGCGGTACCAGAAGAAACGTCAAGCCTGAAAATCTTGGCGTTGCGGCTATGCCTTCAGGAAGCATTCAAAAGAGCTAAGCCGAGTTCCGTCGTAACGAATGCTTACGCGCGTAGCCAAATGCCCGTCGCGGGCCGAAACGCGATTTTGTCGATCGTAGCGCTGCTGTACTGTTCGTCAGCTTCATGGGGCCAATCAATCTACTTGAAATTGGAAACGCTCGCCAAACATTCGGACGATCTCGAATATCGTTTTGCTGACCGTCAAGGAAAGGATGTACGAGTACACTACCGGCTTTTCTGTCCTACATCGCGCGACGTTCAGAGAGAATATCCTCTGATCATTTGGTTACACGGTTGGGGTGATCGGGGTGATGATAATATCTCACAACTAATGCACCTAAATGCAACGATTTATGAGACTGGGTACACTCGAGACTGCGCATTCTTCTTACTCGCACCGCAATGTTCAAGGACGCCTTCACGAGAATGGCATACGCCTCTTAGTGGTGGAAACGATGACATGCGTATCCCTGCGACGAATCAAGACATGCTTGACGTAACATTAAATATATTGGATCGAATCGAACGGCAATATCCAGTCGACAGGCGGCGCGTAACGTTAGTAGGCATTTCGTCGGGCGCTAACGCGTGCTGGGATTTGCTTTGCCGCGAGCCGAATCGGTTCGCAGCGGTTGCACCATTAGGCGGCGGCGGCGCTCCAGCGCAACTATTTGCGACTCAACTTAGAACTCCAGTATGGGCATTTCATGCGACGGCCGATCCCGAGGTGCCAATATCTGGGGTGTCGGGAACAATTGAAAAGCTACAGTCAGTAGGCGCAAGTGCGATCCTGACGCAAACCAATGACACGCGCCACGAGTGTTGGACGAAAGCCTTCGCCCAACACGATTTGCTGTATTGGCTACTTGCACAGCGGCAGAATGACCCTAGTTCGCCGCTGCCTGGACGCCACCGCTTACCCGTCGAAGTTTCGTTATGGTGGTCCGATACTTGGCCAGCACTAACGCTGCTGACGGCAGTGACCAGCGTGGCATGGATTAGCTATCGCCAAATCAAGAAATCGGACGGAGTACAATACGGCGGATTGATAAGCAGAGCAACGCCTGGATATGAAAGGCCTAGCGAACTATTGGACAATGCAGCTGAACTCAATTTATACGAGTTCTCACTGCATTCGAATTTCAGAATAAATGTGCCGGACTTCACTAATCTGGAATCAGATAAATGATCAAAAAACCAAGCCGAACAGGTGTCACGCTGATCGAAGTTCTGATTGTTATCGCGATTATTGGTCTCTTGATTCAATTGTCGTTACCAGCTCTGCAAGCTGCGCGCGAGAGTTCGCGGCAAACCCAGTGCCAAAACAATCTTCGCATGCTCGCACTGGCCTGCATTGCAGACGCAAATACTCATGGCCACTTTCCCACGAGTGGGTGGACAAGCGCATGGGTAGGTGATCCTAATCGCGGCTTTGGTCGGAAACAGCCGGGTGGCTGGGCTTTTAACGTTCTCCCTTACCTTGAGCAGCAAGAGGTACATGATTTGGGGAAAGGGGCTCCTGAGGATGAACGGCTGAAAGCGGCGGCTCAAGCGTACGGCACGATAGTGCCGGTATTTACCTGCACTTCTCGTCGCAATCCGCAAACATTTCCATTTATCAAAACTCGCATTATTAAGAACGCCGATATGAAAGAGCTAGTAGAGCTAGATAAAACAGCTCGAAGCGATTACGCGGCAAATATGGGAAATATTTTGCCGAGTGCTAATTTTGCGATTGGTCCGAGTTCGTACGAAGAGGCCGACCAATGGGAAAACGGAACAAACCCTCAGACGTCCTGGATTGCGTCGGAGAACAATGGCATCATCTTTCAACGGAGCGAAGTCACGCCCGCAATGATTACCGATGGCCTGTCCAAAACGTTTATTCTCGGCGAAAAATTGGTTCCAGAATACTCAAAAGCAAACAAATCTCATTGTGACGATCAGAGCTTCACAATCGGATTCTCTTACGACAACAACCGCGCTTGTAGCATAAACACTCCGCCGACGGCAGACGTCATGGTTCCAAAGCTCATTAGTGCTGATCCAGCCAAACCAACAACTGAAAATCCGACCACGCTTTGGAGATTCGGAAGCAATCACCCCACGCTGTTTCATATGGCCTATTGTGACGGTTCGGTTCATCGACTAGAGTTTTCCGTCGACGTTAATGTGTTTTCAGCTATGAGCACGCGCAACGAGGGCGAATCTTTTCAGCTCAACGAATAAGTGATGAGCGACAGTCCCAAGAGAATAGGCAGTTTGATGCCGCCACTTGATGAAATCTCGAACGGCCCTTCAGCTCAAGCTGCCGTCGTCAGGCGGCGTCTACTTGATTGTTATCAGCGCGGAGTACATCTAGCGACTCGCGAGAAGAATTATGAGTACGCACAGGTAATGTTTGCAGAATGTGTATTGCATGACCCAGGAAACCTTCAATTTGTAGAAGCCATGATACAAAGTTTGCGCAAAAGAACTGGTGGTACCAAAAGATCATTATTCTTTGTCAATCGCAGACGTAGCCGTATCCTAAGAAAAGCCACGCAGCAAGAACGGTGGAATGACGTACTACAGAATGGACTCGAGCTAATACGAGAAAATCCGTGGGACACTGCTACATTGCGGGCAATGGCGAGTGCATGTGCTGCTCTCCATCACAACGAAGTTGAGCTATCCTACCTTAAACAGGCACTCGATTCTGATCCGAAAGACCCTGAAGTTAATAGGCATTGTGCCCGTTCGCTAGGCCGAATGGGGCAGTTCGATCAGGCGATCGCATGTTGGCACCGCGTAGAGAAACTTATGGGTAAAGATAATGAGGCTACCTGCATGATCTCTGCGCTTGCGGAAGATAAACTAAAGTATCCTGGTGGGCGCCCGCCAGCACCTCACGTCAGACCTGGAGCCATGCTGGAATCCGACCCTAAAGGTACGCTACAAGACGTGGTTCTTAGTCCTAACCAAAAGCTGGAACAAGCAATCGGACTAGACCCTCTAAATGTTGCAAATTACGTGGAACTAGCTGGCCGGCACATATTGGCGAGCCGCTTTGATGCCGCCGAAGTCGTATTGAGTCGCGGAGTCGCATCATGCGGCGAAGATTTTGCTCTCTTAGAGCAGCTAAAGAGGGTGCGTCACTTACGCTTGGAGGAGCATCAGCAATACAAAAATCAAAAGATAGAACCACAATTCCAAAATCGTCCCAGACAAACCCGTTGGCCAGAGCTGTGTCTTGCGGGAACAGTCATCCTCCTTGTATTGCAACTTTTCCCCTCTGTGCCGAGCACGATTCGGGCCATTATCGACTTTAGGGATTGGTCTCGTTTTGGATGGATTGGCTTTAACGTTTTTGTTCTCGTAGCGCTAATTGGCGCCCAATGTGCTCCTGTGATTCGCCTGCTAATCGGATCGTGGCGAGTGCCGCGCAGGTCGGGGCCTCCGAATGACACTTCGTGCCGATAAAATTCACTCGTAGGATTCGATTCTGGTCAATTCGTCCTGTTCAACGTAGATAATTGGGCATGACTTACAGGGACGCACGGAAATCGCAGCTGCGGTTCACGACTCAGGGTCGGGCACGCAGTCGGCAGCATTCGAGTGCCGAGAGATGGTCATAACGCCGTTATGACGGAGTTATGCTTCAGTTAGCAAACGCCTCAATTGTGCGCCGACGATTTCTTCCTCGCCCTCGTCAAGACAATCGCTGGAAACGATCAGCCCGCTGCTGGAGTGTCCGACGTAGATCGCAGGTTCAGCATGTAGCAACGATTTCGCCATTTCAATGTAGTCGGCCTCTCTTTTTGCCCATGCGACCAGAATATCGATGGCACTCGCCCCCCGCCGTCGAATAGTTACCCCTGATGTGCAACTTAATTCCGCTGCGACACGTTCAATTTGCCGGATTCGGACTCTCTGAAAATCCGTTTCGTCGTACATGAAGAATTTAATTGCTGCATAAATCCCGACAAGTTCTTCCTTTCCGACTTTCATTCCACGCCCAATGCGGGTATTTGGCACACCGTGATATCGGCATCCCTCGATCATTCGATTCGTGCCAAGAACGAGGCCGGTGGATTGAGGTCCACGCAAACCTTTGCCACCACTTATGATAACTGCATCAGCGCCATAATCGCGCGTATACCTCCACAGCGTTTCCCTTGGCGGGACTGAACCGGCTGCATCCACGATGACAGGAATATCTCTGTTTTTCGCAAGATCAACAATCCGGTCGATTGGAATCTTATCACTGTGACCAGTGTCAACCAGAACGATCGCAGCGGTCTTGTCATTCAGGATGGCGCGCAGCTGGCTCTCGCTTGCGCCCTGTTTATCGCCGATATTGACGATCGCGGCACCAGCGCATCGTATTGCCACATCACATTTATAACCCCTGTCACATGTGTGCATTACGACACGATTTCTCATGCCACTTGTATTTGGGAGTTGTTCGCTCAGAATTGGATCAGTACCTGCCATGCACGCAGCGATCGCCAACGTGATTCCGGAAGCGGCACCGCAGCTAACGTATGCGGCGTCATTGTTCGTCAGTTTTGCAATTTCGGAGCCGATTCTGTATTGCAATTCGCCCAATTCCACGTTTTGACGAGACGCCTCGACCATGGCATTGACGGCAAAGGGCGACATTCGCGATCCTCCGAGTCGCGTCAATGGACCATAAGCATTAATAAATGTGCGTACGCCTAATTCCTCGTAAATGCTCACAACTACTTTCTCTTGCCGCAAATCTGTCAATTGAACCGCTACGAGCTGAGACTTTTATATCCTAGCGCCGCATAGCAAAACTTATTTGCTTTGATGGGCTGGCTGCGCGCTCATTGATAAATCGATATAGTGACTTCATCTGGGTAATAGATATATCCAGGGCAGCCCCCCCTCTAGAAATTGCTTGAGTTGGCGACCAGACGGATCGGATTCCGCACACTTTATCAATTCAATAGGTTTGACAGTCGTTGCAATCAAATCAACGCCCCGTCGAAAGAAAGCTCTGGGGTGAATGCTAGCGCTTTGCCCCTGTACAATAACTCGACGACAGTGTTGCGCCGCGTCGAGCACAGCCTCCATCGTGCCATTGCATAATGCCGATCCAGTGATGCAGACCAATTCAGCCGTTTGAAGGCGGCCGACCGTGTCTGAACCGTCTGAAAAAGTAACAAACTTATTTGACGCGCACTTTCCGAATCGCGATATGCTCCTCTTCATGTCTTGAACCGAGTGCTTTAGATCGGCTACGTGAACGTGCTTTATTTCCTCCTTCATCATAAGTGTCTCGAGATAACCTCCCAATCCGAGAATCACTGCTGAATTTACTCCGTCGAATGGATCGAATGGGATGGATGGGGCAGCGAAAAACGTTTCGTCACCACCTTCCATGATCAAAGAGGCCGAGAGGGCGCTAACGACCGCTGCCAATAGGCTCATAAGCACCAAGTTCTCAGGTACAGAGGTAATCCCCTGTAGGAGACTACTTGTCGAGTCGCCAAATAAAAGCCCGTCCAGCCACCGATCCGAACCAGCTAGGTCTGTTATGCGGGCGCTCGCAGTCTGAAGGGCTTCGGACGAGCCCTGATAATAACTCAGTGCTGCGCCGATAGAACAATCGTCAAGCTCGACGACGGTGAAATAGTTGCCGAGGGCAACCCTTCGTATGCCGCGTGCGCAGCTCGGACCCTTTGCCTTTAAATCCGTAAATGTCTCGCAAAGAATCTCGGGTCTTTGCATTGCGGATTCTTTCAAACCGACATCGCCGGCGCTTTTAGGATCCCAGGATTGTCCCATCAGGACTCGCCGCAACGATTCGACGAGCATGCTTACTCGATACGCGGGAAAAAGCCGAGGAACTCTCGTCGTCGCTTTTTAGGAACGGAAGAAACACGTGAGAAGGTCTTTTCGTCTGCGCTTCCAGATCCACCCGTGAATATCCAGCATGAACATCCGAATAAGCAGTTGTTTGCGACAAATAACTCATCGCCCCGCCACATCATTACGGATGATTTGCGGATCACATTCGCAAAGCTCGATGAAAAGGAGTTTGAACGTACTTTTTCAGGCATGTAATCGATCCGAAAGCCATCTTCACCGGCCGCTCGGACGCTTGCGCCGGGCAACAAACAAACACATCTCCCGGCCATCACCACCACTGATCTTAACGTCGCAGGCAATAATTCGGCGTAACTGGGGTCATGATTCCGAAGGTGGCTTAGATGCCAGAGAGCAGCAGCAAGGGATTCCCGGCAATCAAAACTACATGGAAAATGACAAAGCAGCTGGTAGCCAAGGTGTCCTCCGAACACGTTGTAATGCCAGTCAAATATACCAGATGGGGGAAACGCGAGTGAATCGAGACCGATTCCTTCGTCACTTCGACATGCCCAAAGACAGTTCCGATTCTTAGTGCAACAACACGAAGGGACATTCAGTAAGCGCCCGAGAAGGTGATGCCACCCAAACAAAAGCGATAACCATGCGAGCATTGCCTGAGATTCACTGGACGCGACGATCAGTCCGCGATATCCACCAGGTCCCTTGGCAGGTCGCTGGCCGATCTCATCCCCAAGGCCCTCTCGCTCAGCAAACGCAACTGGCAGGCCGTCAAAAGGTGAGAGCATACTAACCAATGATTGCGATTGAGCCCATCCTGCATATGGCCCCAATAAATCGGCCGGACCATAGTGCAAAGCCACTGGTTTCGCACCATAAGACACTAGGCGAATATCGACTGGAATTTTGTTGTCGGACGGCTCTGCTTGAATTCCGAACACCGTTTCATCATCGTAATAGACGCTTACCTTAGATGGGACGGTTAATTGCGAAGGGATGGATGAGTGGCAGAAACCAAACTTTGCCAACGCCACCGGCGCCCGGGACTGCATTAATCTTCGAAAAGAGTTCTGTGTGATGACAGCGTTCACAATGCTCTGTAAACGATGTACTATACGTGATCGTTGCGCAGTCAACTGGTCCATACGTCCGTTCAACAGTCGTGCCGCCTCTTTGAGCGCAAGGTGCGATGAATTGCCAGACATACAACCGCCATTCTAAAGATTCACCTTTGTTTTTGTCACGCAACTTTCAAAAGTCGTGTATCTGGAGGAACCTTCAACTTATGTTCGCGAATAAAATGGAAAACATTGCGATTCGTTGAATAAGGCTAGCTTGCAATGGGCAATTTATTTGCCGCTTGCAGAAAAGTGCTGGCTCTGAATACTCTTGGGATAATAAACTTCTCTCCGGTCTTCGTACGAATAAGCAACGCGCCAACACCGAGCCCCAGCGCGCGGAGAAGCCAGTGAGGACGTAGAATCGACAATTCTACGTTGCTGCGAACAAAAGTTTTTTCAACGGCAACTCCGGGAATCGCGATACGCACATCGGATGGAGTGATAGTTACCCGATAACGGCGATCGAGAAAACATATCCAACCAAGAATAATGCCGATGACAGCAAGGTTAGCCGCGATAAGAATGCGTCGCTGAAGATCGCCGGTGGACCGATCAGGAGACTTTCGCGGCTCGGAGCCGGGTCGTGGTCCCGTCGACTTTAGGGTTTGCCTTTCAAGCTCATTGGCATAGTTCTTAGCGTTCGCATCGAACGAACCCCGCAATTTAAAATAATCAACGCTTTGCCACATTTGATTAATTATCGCCTGTCGCAGCGGATCAGTACGAGAACTTTTCGGCGACGATGGAAGAATGAGCCAACAGGACGCAGCCAGGGTTATCGCAACGATCGGCCAAGCGTAGATGCGAACAGAATGACCAAAAGCGTAAAGAACGTTATCTGATTTGCGGATCTGCCCCAAGCGTCGATGAAAAATACCCATGATCATTGCTCCTAATAATTGGCGACACTTTTGCGGTTAATTCTTAAGCCAATGAAAGCAATAGTGGCACTCTTACGACGCAAGGTCAAATGCAAGTGATCATGTGCCTACGACGCACCCAAATGTCCCGAAACCGCCCGCATAAGTACGCATCTATTCGACTGCCGTCGTAAGCCATTAGCTGCAATTATCGACTATGCAGTATTATCGGAATGCGGGACGTCTCCATGTGGTATATCCGCGTGTGAATGATAATTGGGATTGTCAGAATGATGGTCAGCGGTGTCATCATGTCTTACGTCGTTGTGGGGGTCGGGCCATGTAGGCAAGTCGGAATGCCCACCATCATGATGATCGACATCTGCGTGTTTATGCGCAATAGACCCGTCAGCATGCCCGACATCCGAATGGGCATAATCAGTGTGTTGCGGCGGTCCGGGCGTACCATCTTGATGGCCAGTATCTGAATGTTCTTGATGAAGATCCGCATGACCATCGGTATGGGTGTTGATAGGGGGCTGGTCCTGGTGTGGGCTAGCCACGGCGTCAGAAACGCCCCAACTAAAAAGATACAACGTCGGCAACGTCCAGGCCAAACCTGAAAGAAACGTACGCCGATCGGACCCTTCGCCCATCGACGTTTGTTTATCAGATTTAGAATTAATTTCCTTGTCCATGGCGGAACCCTCTCGTTAGATGGAATACTGCTTGTGATTACGTCCGTTTTAGAATTCCTCATTTACGGACTTTCCGATGGCCGGCGACATGGCATCGAGGGACCGTCTGATTTGGACAGGAGCAAACCAGGAATCATAACTGATCACGTCCCCCGTGACAGTACAATCGTGGCGGCGCATGTAATCGATCAAACCTGACTTCATTATTCGATACGTGCTGAGACCCGTTGCTCCTCGCCGGAAAAGAGGAACCGGATCCATCGCGTACGAGCGACCAATCACTAACACTTCCCTTGCATTTTGTGACCAATCCAGAACTTTGTCCAACGAATCGGTACAAATTGCATTCGCTTCGACCACCACAACGGACGCACTTCGACAAGCGCCCTCTTTGCCCGCATTCTCAATAATCCTCGCGTTGCCACATGAGCCAAAGACAGTATCAAAAAAATCTTGGACTTCAGCTCGGAATGGAGATTCCAAACCGAGATCGCAAAAGTTCACAAGCTTCAGACGACTTGTGCAATCTGTGATCGAACGGCACACCGCGCTGCCTGCACAGTCAACGAACATGACTTCATCGCCGCACTCAAGCACCTCTCCAAGGTTCAATGCACCGTCGTTGACTTGGAACCCACTCAGCATATCCGGCGCTACGAGTGGCTCAGACAATGCGTTGGCGAGCGCAACTTTGATCGATTGCGCAAGCGGATCAATGTAACTAGGCCTGATGATGAACTCCTCCAATAAGGAATCCGTCCTGGCAAATTCGTTGAGGACCGCGTCGTAGAGTGTCTGTTCGTAATGTTGCGCGTACGGACCACGGATATTAAAAAAATTCGTAGCAATTCCTTGAGAACCGTCGCTCAATTCCACTGCTGTGTAATACCCACTCGTACAAAGCCTCGAGATATTCACGTCACGAACTCGTGTCTTTTCGAGTTCAAACAAACGGTCGTAAACAGCATCGAGCACCCCCCTCGCGCGCGGAGCATGGTCGTGAGGCTGACTAACTGACCCCAGGGAATTTGCGTTGATCAAACCCAGTTGGAATCCTCGTTTTTCTGTGAATTTTTTTGCGGGGGGTATATATGGGAAATAATTGCCGGCAAGCGCATCGTCCGGATACGCACTTCCACTCAGGCGAACAGTATATTTGCGTGGCGTCGCGTCAGTGCTTGTTGAGATCTTCAAAATTGGTGTCTTAATCTGCGCAATTCCGTGCAACGCCGACCACTCGACAGGCCATGCGAGGATTTCAGCCATCCATTTCATTTCTTCGTCAAATCCGCTGCTGCACGCGACGTCGACGAGACTCTTTCCCAATTCAATGCTTGGAGCACAGCCAAGCCCACAAGGGAAATGAGGAAGAATCCGGACGCCCAAGGCGCGCCACAATTGGTTTGTGATGACTTCCCCAGTGAGTTCGATCATGTCTTCAATCGGCTCGCGACCGAAACTATTCGCCGCCGAAGGCCAAGTCAGGTCGCTTACACCCCACTCCCTCAAAGCTGTACTTGCAAATTTCGCGCAGCAAGG
Source organism: Planctomycetota bacterium (assembly GCA_013286045.1). Lineage (GTDB taxonomy): Bacteria > Planctomycetota > Planctomycetia > Pirellulales > Lacipirellulaceae > JABDGM01. The sequence continues at coordinate 31,051 of JABDGM010000009.1, forward strand.
CGGACATCCAAGGAGCGAGGCCGCGGTGACGTCATCATGTTCCTCCAGGGCTGTTTGGCATCGCGATACGTCGGCGGCAATTCCGAACAAGTATCGCTCGATGGCGGTTCCTTCGGCGCTAGTTGAACAGTTTGCGCTGGATTGCCTATTGGGCGATCGATACGAGTCTATCGGAACGCCGAAAAATCCCGAGCGAATCCAACTCAGTGTTTTGCTCGCCGCGATCGACGATGTCAATGTAATCAGACCGCATGCGCGAAGGCCGATTAACACAGAATTCTCTTCGACGGCCAGACACGCTTCGGCGACTCGGCGTATACGAGATTCCCATTTTGCCTTAAGACGATCACTTGCCCACGATACCCGGACGAACGGCGCAATGTTAAAGGGCATACATTCGATCTTTGTCGCGGAGGAGTGACGGGTGCCAGTAGGTATTTCCAGATTTGAATTCATGCTCAATAGGGCGACTGCGTTTCGGTTGTAACTGGGGTACCAAACTCGTTGTTCGTGTTGACTAATAATAAGCTATTAGCGGCCATTCGGGCCTCGTCTAACTAGGAAGCAAAGTAATCCGGAAACTTTGTGCAATGCAGCATATCGTGAAAGCTAGACGGCGTTTACCTACTGGGCTCACGTCTATCGCCGAGTGGTTGTACCGATTACGAACTCGACACGATTATAGTCGCCAAGCTATGAAGAACTTGCTTGTAGCAACGAAAGGTTCTCACCCTTGCCCCAATGATCAATCATCTTATTCTCCAGCTCAATTCGTCGGAAACTAAGAGACAAGGGCAGACAGCCTTCTTGGAGCAACTCCTGTTCGAGAGCACGATACAGAGTTTTCCAAACTTCACAATCCTCAGTTCGATTCCTCCAGTCACCACCAATTGCTGTGCCAGGACACTGGCCCTTACACATGAGGAAGAATCGGCAGCCCTGGCAACCGCCATCATCCTGAGGCGTTTGATACAATGCGATATAGCGCTCGAATCCGGCGACGGATGCCTTTACAAAATCGATTCCATCCTTGTTGGTCCGGCCGCAGTTGCTTGCTTGGCCATTCCCCTCAACGCCGCGAACCGCCGAAGTAGTAAAGGGATCACAAGCATGCCAGACACAACTGCTCTTATTATCTCGTCCCTGCAGCATCTCGCGCATCTCATCAAATAAATCAAATTTCAGTTTCTTCAATTCATACGAGAGGCCGAGAAAGCTGCGCAGTGCATAAATGTTTTCTTCAATCGAAAGAGCGTACTTTTCACGGACGCGTTCGTCGTCAACCTCAAGGAGGTGAAGTCGGACTGACCGTATCCCCATGTCTTCGAGTTTTTTAATCCAGCGATGTAAAACGGGTAGCTTCTCGGCGACACTATTGGCGCGGTGAAGCGTGATTATCAGACTTGGAGGCCTCCATTCAGCACATAGCTTCTCGATCGCACGCTCCGTACTGTCTGTCGCTGCTCGTGTTTTCTCTAGTGTGCCGGCCCAGCGAACGTCATTAAGCTCACCGGGACCGTCTATCGAGATCCCTACGGAAACATCATACTGTCGAAACATCCGAATATGGTTCTCATTGATCAATGCCCCGTTTGTCTGAATCGTGTTGCGGCCGTACTTTTGGAACCCCCAGGCCCAAAGATCTTCTAAATCGCGCTCGTTCACAAGCAACGGTTCCCCACCGAACAGGCTGAATCCCCCACTCTCTCGCTCGATTGCCTCTTTCATTTTGTCAAGATCGTACAATTGAAGTACGTTTCCCGCATCGCGCTGGGGGTTTTGGTAACAATATTGACATTGGATATTGCATTTCACACCCAGTGGTCGTAATTCCACGGTCATTCGTAATTTCCCTTCGGAATTTCGGAGCAAGTTATTACTTGTAGAGGGATTAAAACCGGCGGAATCCGCTTTTGTAGATGACGCACCGACAACACTACTTTTGCATTTGAAAACACCGAATTGAGTAGCCAGCAAAGAAGGCTGGTTCAACGCGTTGGAAGTCCCTCAATATGCCTGGCTCTAAGTAAGCTACTCCGTTAACTCCCCCATATGCTTGACCGGGCATTCCGAAAATGAAATTTGCGCTTATTGCGTAAATCCCGCCATCACCGAGTAGCGGTAAAGGTTGATCGCGCAAAAGAGTTCCTGATGGTGGAAGGCCAACGGAACGTGGATCAAAGCCTCCAAAGTACGCCAGATAAAAAGGCGCATGTTGCTCATCATAGTGCGCACTTAAAAGTTTTTTCTGCAAGTATCTAAGATCTTGCCCCCAGTCGAAATTGCTGGAGAGTAAGTGAGCCGGACACCCGTGTGGCCCGCCGACTAATTCATTCGCGTAACTCAGGCTATGCGGATATATCCACACACTGCTCGCGATTAGCCACAAGCCCAGCGTGAAGACCAACGATGCCGAAAAGAGAGGCATGTAATGATGTGCTTGGTCTGGTCGGGACGCCATGCAATTTACCCCCCCAGCAGCTGCGGTCAAGGGTCCTGTCGAAGTTTTTGCGTAAGCTGGGGAAATGGCTTGGCAGACCTGAGAAGTAGCTATGAAAATAAAAGGAAATGCCGGGAGAACGTAGCGTATATGCTCGCTAAAACCGGTCTTAGCGCTAACTGTTAAAAAAATCAAGAACAAGGGAAAAAGTAGGACGAATTCGTCGCGCAATCGCCCGCCCTCGGATATCTTGCGGTCAACCCAGGAAGCCTCATTCCGTTGGCTGCCGGGTAACATCGAGCCGGTTAGAAGCAGTTCAGATTGGCTCCGGGTGACTCTTTTGCCGTCGTCGGCGCAAGGCGTCATCCAAATCCTACTACCGAGCACTAAGAACCCAAGAAACCAAAGGCTTAGCGGTGTTTTGATGACACATGCATATATGTAGTAATACCACCAGCCGCGGTCGCGCCACTCGCCATGCAGATATGATGGGCGGCGGTAGTGCTCGAAGTCTCTTTGCTGAAGGTCGAATCCGGAGACGTAGTTTTCCGGGAAGGGCATGGGTAGGCGTCCAAGCCACGTCCCGACAAAGCGGTTCTTGGGGAGACGATGGTCATTATCCAAAACTCGATGTTCGATGCCAGACGTTCCATCAGGCTCCTCAGTGAATAGGGCGCTGACAAAGTGTAAGTCTTTCAATTGTGTCAGAGAACCCTCGAAACCGTAGCCGAAGTTGAGCACGTTCAAGCCGATTGCCATTTGTACACCCAGCATAGCTCCCTCACGCATCCAACTACGAACGGACATCGAATGACAATCGAACAAGCGATATATGAGCCAAAGCGTCGACCACATTGGATAGAACACGATCAGCGTTGCTTTGGCGAGTTCTGCAAGACCAAGAGCTACCCCCGTAAGGACGACTTGCGTCCAGTTTGGTTTTTTGAGCCACCGCCAGAACATATAACAGGCCGCAAGTCCAAGAGCTGTCGCATGCGCATCCGGCGTTATCAGGGAAGCATGAGCCAGAATGTTCGGCTCGAAACACCAGATTAAACAAGAAAATACGCCGGCTGGCCGCCCGTAAAGATTACATGCCCAAAGGTAACAGACAATTGCGCCAATCCAACTGAATGGAATGCATGACCAGCGAGCGACCATGATTAGAAAGAACGAGCGGTAGCCATTGGCAGCCACGAACCGTTCACCCATAGCCATTTCGGGGCGGTCTCCTGGAGCTTCATCGAACCCACTCCAGTCTTCCTTATGTCGCAGAGCCATTAACGGCAAAGTGGCTATCATCCGAATCAAAGGTGGATTGACCCGATATAGATCGAATCGGCAAAACCTCCAATGACTAAGCCCAGCCACCAGATGTGCCGGCTCGTTGAGCGTTGGGCTGTGAGTATATGCGCTGTAGCCTAAGAGAAGCGTATTTACAATAAGAATAGCGGCTACCGCCCGGCGTGCAATCCACACTTTTTCGAGCGCACGATAAAGTGTATGGAAACTGTTTTGAAGTCTAGTTGCCATAATCTTTCGTTGCGGCGAATTCCAACGTTCAACTTAAATCTCTGAATGCTGTTGCTAACGATCAACATATCAGCGACGAAGCGCACCGAGTTTACACTGTCCTGCCGGCTTTGCACAAAAGTTTTTCGGTGGGAGGGCGTCTCTGACGCCGACTTAGCGCAACTTCACATTTCGGTAATGTTGGCAATCCGTTATTGCGGCCAGAGACCGCTCCTACGGCGTTTTTATGAAAAGCCCTACCCTGCCTCAGACGGAACTGGAATTTTCCTTTGAGGGCGTTAGTATAACGCCAAGCGAAGGAGCAATTCATGGAACGAGCTCAGAATTGATCGAATGCGCGGGAGCGTAGGCAGGTCACCGCGCTGCAAAATGTGGCCATTGTTAGGCGGCACCTTGTGGATATGTTTCCTTGATTCGCAGCTGAAGATACTTGGTCGCGTAATTATCGGAATGTTCAAAGCTGCATTTCAGGAACATCGCCATCACTTTTAGCAAATGTTCCAAGAAAACGCGGTGTAGCGCGTAAGCGGCGTATACATTGTCGGCTTGCGCCGCATCCAAAACGGCAGCCTTCAACGCATCGAGACTGGTTACAAGACGCGTCAACACATCGGCGCTTAATCCCACCGGCGTGCCGGCCAGCCGTTGCGGCACCTGCAAATGCACCGCCTGCACACAGCGTCATCTTAAATCCAATCCACCTTTAACGTTTCTACAGGATGTAGAACGCCTGATTCACGAGCGATATCCCGTTGGCCGATTATTCTCGGTCAAATTGTGCACTGTTTGCCGCGCCATGCACAACCGTCGTACGCCGAAGTAAGTGCGTGGCCGATTCGGTACCGTTCTGTTTTCGTGCTAAGATCGCGGTACGCGTTAGTTTGTAATCGCTTTATTTGTGCGTGTTGAGAGTTCGTTTGAAGGGGCCTTGGCCCCGGCTCGCTTCGCTGCGCGGCGCGCTTCGGTCCTGACGGCGGAGGGCAGACACAACCATCCTGGAAGGTTTGAAGTCAGTATGCCATCACCTCGGGGCCAGGAAATTCGAATTGTATTACAATTTGCGGCCGCCCACTGGTGGGACCGAGGAGTGGATGGGCGACTCGTATCAGGGCCGCATTTCCCTGAAAGAACCTCACGAGCGACTAAAGGGCGAAGCCGAACGACCATTGGACCTGGAGATGCTCACGACATTTCATTAGGGTACGAACCTAAGGCTATCCGGAACGCGAGTTACCGCCAAAGAGGCCAGGAAGAAAGCAGGCCTAGAGTTGCGGTTTTGGGCCTATTGACGCGATGTTTCGGTTATTTATGATAAACTCGGGAACCCGATCATATCGAAAAGCAGCTTGATGCCTAGATCCGCGAGCCTCCATCCGACTGATGGCGAACTCGAAATCCTTCGCATACTGTGGACGCATCGCAATTGCACTCTGCGCACTATTTGCGAATCTGTCCGCCGCAAGCGCGATGCCGCGACCACCACGGTTGCCACAATGCTCCGCGTCATGCTTAATAAAGGGATTGTGCGCCGTAAGCTATCGTCGAGTGGGCAGCAATGGTCGGCAGCAATAAGTCAGAAATCGGTGGCTAATACGATGGTCGCCAAACTCATCGCGGATCTCTTTGATGATTCGGCTAGCCAACTGCTCGCATACTTGGTTGGATCTGGGCAGCTTTCTAGCGAGCAACTCAATGAGCTGCGGACGATGATAGATACAATTACACCTTGCCCCGCCACTTCCGAGTAGCTAGATCCCTCATCGGTGGCAATTGATTCACAGCATTTAGTTCGGCCAGCCGCAAGGAGTTGTCGCGATCTGTCCGTCGCTTGGTATAGTCCCAATGTAGGAGTATTGCCAATCTGCAGTTCCACCCTTTCAGTCAGAACCAGGTTGACAACCCAGCTGTTGTCAGGGCAGACTTGGATGAAAACCCGATCAGGGGCAAGATCGCATGGCCAGCTTCTGAAATCGCATACCTGGTCTCTGTTTAGCAAACGCAAGCAATACTCTTCTTCTTAACCTGATCAATTGCCAGAAGCACCGCCTACCGCTTCGGCACATCCCGCAAAAACCGTTCCTTTGCCGCATCCCGCTGGCCGTTTCCTTTCCAGACAGTAACAGTCCAAAATAATGTGCGCACGTTGACAGACGCTACCGCTTGAAAATGCACTTCACCGAACGAACACAATTACATTCGGATAACTTTCTTCTAACCCTCGAGGTCATTAGACGTCGTTAGAGAAGTGGGGGCAATCAATGCATATTAAATAGACTCGAAGGAAGATTGCGCGGTGTGAGGTATATTGGCAAGGAAGTCTCGGCCATTCTCCTGTCGATTTCCGGAGGCTGACGTAAGGTATTATTCGATAACGAATGGTTATTCATTGTTGCGGAGATTAAGTGCACGCCCGAATCGAACAAAGCGAGCGGATAGAGCGATAGGCTCTGCCCATACAGCAGCACGCTTTTGCATTTTGCGCATGCCGGCAGCAGCCCATCTAATAGGCCAGTAGGCAGAATGGAATCGGTAATCGCCACTAAATCAGCATCTCGAATTCGATCGAGCAGGTCGTTCCCGTTAAAGCTCGAGATCTGAATGTCGCCTCGCGGTTTAATCCGAGCCAGCTCTGTCTCAATTTCGGGACGTCGTGTGAAATGGCGCAGTTCGCTGATATGAATGGAGCATGCGACTGAAGAATCAAGGATTACCCTTGTCAGAGACTTGCTGAATCCAACCAGAACTACTTTCCTGGCATTCTCGGCAAACTGCCTCGGAAACTCAGTTAGAGTGGCATATGCTGGATTCTTCTGCGCTAATGCGTAGAGGGAAAGAGCGCTCAGCACTGCAACATAAATAGAACCGGCAATGCCTCCTGCTATTGCGAAATCTTCCGTGGCAGAAAGGAGAAGGGGATCGTTATTAAGTTTCCTCGACAAATAATGTCGAATCCGCTCCAATTGACTTAGATCCAGAGCATAGTCGCTATCGCTCACTCCAACACTTAAATCGTCCAATTCGACAATTGTACATTCGTTGCGAAGCTGCAGACGGCGAATTCGTCGTTCTCTCACCGCGGGATAGTTCAGAAAGAGAGTATGCAACGTCTTCGCCAAAACACTTGAAGGTGGGCTCGCTGCGGCTTCTCGAATTGTCCACAGGTATAAGATTCGCCCGTTGACCTTTACTACCTTGTCTGGAGTCCAGTCGCCGATATCATGCGTTTGGGATACAATTCGAGTTCCCGGACGCAGACGGCGAAGCTTCGGTCTGAGTTCCTCCAAAAATGAAGGAACCAAATATAGGGTTAGGACTGTTGCGTCCGAAAAATCTGTGGCATGCAAATCGGCTGCTTTTAGTTGGATTCGCTCGGTTAATTCCGCAACCGCGATCCTCTGAGCGGCAATCGTGAGCAAGTCCGGGCAGATTTCTACGCCTACAGCTTTTGCTCCCAGTTGAGCTGCGGCGAGAAGGATAGTACCTTCGCCGCACCCGAGATCATAGACGACATCTCCGGGGCCCGTGCACGCAAGCCGCAACATTTCGCGAGCAACGTCCGGACGCGATTGAGTTTTGCCAATTTTCCAGCCCACAGTTTAGACTCCGTTTATTTCGATCGTGACTGCGGAGAATGCTTTTACTTGACGAATTACGGTCGTTAAGGTTTAAATAATTTAGACATTAAATCATCATCGCTTTCGATCCTAATTGTGCCGTGCGGGAGTTGCGAAATGCAAGGCAGAACAAAAGAAGTGGTGCGGATCTTCTCACTTTCTGATTCAGACCGACAGAATATTCGCGACTTGCTCAACAGGATCATCGGTGATTCTTCAAATACAGAAGAACACACTTTCCTCGAGAGCGCAGCTATTTTGGCCTCGGAATTGCCGCGTTCCATTCGAGAATGTATTTACGATTTTAAGCTGTGGGAGTCCTCAGCAGCTCTTCTTATTACAAGAAACCCAATATCAAGCCAGGATATCGGGCCTACACCTGACTCACACTGGCGTCCGGGTGAGAAACGTCCTCTAGGCGTTGCACAAATATTGCATGGGTTGTACTCATCTTTGTTGGGCGAACCGTTTGGATTCGAGACTCAACAGTACGGCCGAATTTTTAATGATTTGATTCCTCTGAAAGGAATGCCGTCTAACTCGAGTTCTGGTTCCGGTGATATTGGATTGCATACGGAAGATTGTTTTCAACCCTTTATGCCGGATTATCTGGGCCTTATGTGTCTGCGGAATGAGCAGCGCGCGAAAACGACGGTTTCGTCCATATGGAACGTAGAGCTCCCAGAGGAGATCCGAAGAGTTTTGTGGGAGGAGCGATTCGCCCCGAAACTGTCAATTATAAATTCGACTGAAGCAGTCGCTAAGCGATCTGTTTTGTTTGGCGATCCGGCACAACCATACATGCGGTTTGGGTCAATCGATTATGAAACCTGTGATCTAGAGGCGACGGCTGCGATGCGATTTCTGGCTACACTTCTCGAACGGAATCGTCAGACAATAACGTTAAACCAGGGTGATTGTCTGTATGTGGATAACTATTATGCTGTCCACGGGCGCGCGGCCTATCAGGCGGAATACGGCGCGAATGGTCGTTGGTTTTCCAGGCTAGTGATGGCCCGTGATTTAAGAAAAACCCGCACATTCCGGAGCGCCCCAGAGAAGCGGGTTATGCTGAAGCACACCTACGCAAATTAAATGGGCGCTACAATTATTTAGAAAACCTATCTTGGTAGCTAAACGGCCGTGCGTCGCAACTGCGTATAGTAGTTGTCGCGTTAACCGGTAAATCTCCCAAAGCCGTGGCATTGGCCGCCTTAACGATAGTGCGAGCTCTTCCGGATTCCCATGCTCACCGCGATGGCGACATGCGAGTGCTCATGGGAGAGCGGCTGCTCGAAACCGCGGCCTTTGGACCCGTCTGCGCGCTTCCAGTGCGCGACACAGCCGGGGCAGGCCGCCACCACGTCGGCGTCCACCATCATGAAGGTCAACCGGCGGTAGCCTTCCAAGGGATGCTCGGTGTGAAAAGTGAGGATCGCTTGGCGTTCCGTGGTTTCGAGTCATGATCACGCGGCACGAGGGCGTTGTGCTCGTTGACTTTGCTGTAGCGCTTTCGCCAGTCGTAGAACCTACTCTGTGCTAACGCCGATCCATTTCATAATTCCGCCGCCCCCTCCATGTATCGACGTAGTCTATCACTTCATCTCGCACATCGTGCGTCACCCAGCGGCTATTTGGAGCGCCCCATCGAGTTTTTTTAAGCTGACATTCTCCTCCGTCAGCTCGGCGATGTCTTCATTCTTGGTGACCAGCTTCGCCCGCAGCGCTTCGACTTGGCGCTCGGCCAGTCTAAAGCCGGAGACCTTTGTCTTTGGTTCGAAGTCACTCGCACGATTCTCGAAAACTGTCTTTGCGACAGGCAGAACTCGGCCAGCTGGATGTGGCGCCTGTCACACAGCTCCGAGATGGGCACGCTATCGTCGAGTGACGGCGCTGTTGCGTCGCGAAGGCTGAACCGCCAATCACAAACGCGTTGAGCGGCTGTGGCGTCAGGAGGGACTGAAAGTCCCTCAGAAGCAGCCAAAACGGAAGCGGTTGTGGCTGGCCGACGGCTCGTGCGTCAGACTTCGGCCTGCGTACCGTGATCATGTCTGGAGCTACGACTTCGTCGCCGATCGCACCAGCGACGGCCGGGCGATTCGAATGCTCACGCTGATTGATGAGCACTCACGTGAGTGCGTGGCGATCGACGTAGCGCGAGGTCTCAAGAGCGAAGATGTGTTGGAGCGGTTGAGCGATCTGTTCGTCCGTCGCGGCGTTCCGAAGTACATTCGCAGCGACAACGGTTCGGAGTTCACCGCCACGGCGGTTCGCCAAAGGCTGCAGCGCGTCGGAGTGAAAACGCTGTTCATCGAGCCCGGCAGTCCGTGGGAGAACGGCTACGTTGAGAGCTTCAATGGAAAGCTGCGCGACGAGTTATTGGCCCGTAAGCAGTTCGACACACTGTTGGAGGCGAAGGTGCTTATTGAGCGATGGCGGCGGCACTACAATGCCGTCCGGTCACATAGCTCGTTGGCCTATCGGGCCCCGGTCCCAGAGGCGATCCAGCCTGCTTCGATCGCTTCGGCTACGCCTCAGCAATCGAAGCAGGCTAGCGTTGGGACATGCCCAACTCTAACTTAACGATTGCTTCCTTACTCGGGGGCAGGTCAGATGGTATCGGAGCGACTATTACTCTAACAGGAGAACGAGATGCGACTTTCGATTATTCAGCTCCCGATGCTTCTTGTCATTGTAATGATTGCGGCGCGCGCGGCGGCCGAAGACAGCTTGCAAAGCCTTTCCGGCGAGTGGGATTTCGAGAATCACCGGTACGAACAGTTTTCGCCGGATGGAGAAAATGCGAATGATGAAACTGATCTCGCAGTCCCCTGGTTTCCAAAATGCGAATTGCGACTGCAAGTCGATCCAGCGGTGAAAACCGTTAGCGGCACGCTTCGAGCCAAGGGTGTTACGCTCCAAATTGACGGCCATGTCGACGTGGGTGCAAAGACTAGTAAGCCGCTCATATCGGGTTTTATAACCTCAAAGGCCTCCGCTAGCAGTAACCCCGTCACTTATAAATTCAAAGGGTATGTGATCACGAATGATTATACTGTGATAGTCGGAACGATGGTCTTGTGCCATGGGCAAGATATCGCGAATGAGTCCCAACCGGTCGGCACTGCGGCGATGTTTTACGCCATCAAAAAGGGTATGCAGCAACTTGGACCCGCATCAAAAGCCAACTAGTCGCCATTACGGCAGAGCTCTGCTACGAAAGTTGTTTCTGTCAGAATCACTCGAATATTCATACCCCGCCTGGTCTTCTGCTGTCGTTGTCGCGCAACTTGAGGTTGATTGCGTTTATCACGCCGGCGTTGGCACCTTAGTTCACTCCGAAAGCAGCGGTGCCCTGAAAATCGACTAGAGGCAGTTAGAGAACCTAATTTTCGCACGCGAATGCATCGAAATCACCATGGAATTCGCTAGCGTTGCAATCGCAATCGGCGTTTTGAAACTGCCTCCAGATGAAAATACAAACGTTAAAGATGCCACTGATGACGACGGTCAATTAAAAGCGTGGCATACTTTCCAACAAAACCCTTTATGAAATCGCAATTCCCTACGACTTTCATATGTTTACAGGGCGCGCTGGGCACTAACCAGCAATGGCGCGAACGGTCGTGCGAAAATAAATGCGTCCAAGTAACTTACGCTAATGCGAAACATCGTGTTGTCCCGGTCGATACATTCGGCGAGGCAATAGGTCATAGAGCACCCAAAGCGAAAAAAGCTTTTCTACATCATCTCATAGCGGCAAATGTCTATACTTCGAGGGCCGCGATCGCTCCGGTCCAACATGACGCACACCGTACTAGAACCGTCGGACGTGCTCGGCTCAATTGGGCAGTCATACACCAGGTAGGCAGTTCGATCAGGTGCATGAGGGTGCGGAACCGCGACGAACTCGAACATCAAGCCTGGGACTCGCAAGAGAGCTTGTTGACACTCGTTTGCCCGGGGCATGAAGTTGGGGACGCCAGTAACAATCAACATCTCATAACTAACGGAAGGTGCGGATCCGAACTGAGAGAAAACTAACCGCCGCCCGCACCGCCCAAGTTGCGACAGTGCGGGCGACAGAATGCGCGATTCTTCAGCACCCCGGCCATTCAACCGGTAGCATATCATCCCAATCGAACACAAGCGGTCGACGAGGCTCAGGTTCGAAATTGACGTCCACCGGATCAGCAACGCTAAATCCGCAACGTTGAATTACGGCTAGGCTTTCTCCCGTCGCCATTGCAACGGCGACCTCAATTGCATGTTGACTCATACGATTCTCCCGGTAATTTGAATTTGCGAAAACGAAAAAGCGACTGCCTAACACGGCGGTGTCAGGCAGTCGTCTTGCTTTTCAGGAATGCGTGAGCGCCGATTAACGTGAAGCTTTTCTATCCCGTGCCCGAATCGCGCGAAAGTGCCGTTCTCGGACGTACGTGTCTCGCGACACTCGCACCCAATGGGCGGACTGGCCGGGGGCGCGCAATTTCAACAGGACCTCGTTCGGTGGCAATTGCTTTCCATAGATGCAACTTTTGGCGCGAAGTACCTGTCTGTTGCGAAAGAATAATTTCCTCTTCATAATCGTCCTCAATCGGGATGTTTACGCCGCTCGCCAATTAGTGAAGTGACAAGTGGCTGCTTGAGCGAAAAGCGTGCAACCGTCAGCGGCGTGGGCGACGCTTGTGGCAGCCGCAATCGCGAATGTGGCGTGGCCGAAAAATGTGAGTTCGGCCGGCATGTCGAACGTGTGCCACCACGCGCAAAACGCGACGAAGGATTTTCTGTCGCATATTGGTATCTTTCTCCTGGGGTTGTTTCTAACAGAAATAACGGAAACGAAGGCGTTGCCATTGAGCCCTTGCGAATTGACTTGAATGCCGCTAGTGGGAGGCCATCGACACGGCTTCTCCCTGGTATAGCTGCCAGGAGACTTGCAATTCGCGCCTCAATTGCGAGACTCGGCCCGGCGTAACGCGGTATTTGCGGCTGACCTCGCTTGTGCGAAAACCCTTCGCCAAATCGAGGGCGATACGACGCGTTCGACGCCCCAGCGACTCGAGCCACGAGCGAAAATCCATCCGAAGCGCTATCTGGTCGAGAATAGGTGCATGTCGACTTGCGACGAGATCATTCACCCAGGTGTCGTCATCCGCATTCGGGTGTAATGGTAGCACTTTGAAGCCACGGCCGAGTTGCGCATAGCGCGACATAACATCTCGCCCATTCAGCGGGCAACCGGCGACTCGGCCTCGACGGACCTGAAGCTTGGCGTACCAGACCAGGCTAGATGGTGTCGCGGCTTCGGCGCGACCCTGCTCATACAGACGAAAATAGCTCCAGGCGCAGTGGAACATTGCCTCTCCCTCCGCGTCGCTACGAGCCTCCAACTTGAGGTTGGTAAATGCAATCCGCAGCAGCCGTTGGATCTCCGGCAGCATCAACGAAAAATTTGCTTGCCACGTGCCGACAGGAGTCGAGCAAGCGTCATTAAGCATGATCATGGGCGACCTCGATTCAATTGAGACCGCCCCTCGTGGGGGCGGTCGTGATGAAACACAACCGCCCCGCACCGCGCGGAGCTTTTTGAAGTAAGCGCTAAAAACTACGCGACAAAGGATTTGAAGTTAGCGAGCCAGCCCGAGCGTCGGGCACCCTGACACCCGGTCCTCCGCTATTGCGACTTGGCTAGTACCAGTCCCAGCTAGAGAAAGTTAGAGCACCGGTAGCGAGCCGGGCTCGATCCGATCACCCACTGAGAAACCCAGCAACGATGATTCATATTCTGCAGCTTCAGATACCTATGTATCTTCAGCCCGAACGTTGGCTAGTGGTTCATCGATGGTCGTCTTGCTGGACGGAGTGGCCGGAAGGGCACTTGTTAAATTGGCGTGTGCAACGGGTTCCAATGGTTTCCGTTCATCCCCACGGGATTTCGGAGCCGCTTCCCTCGCACTTTCGAGACCCTGTCTAGAGCTTCTATCGTGCGATTTCTTAAGCCACTCGTTCGCCCAAGATTTACCGACGTAATTCGCGAGTTCTAGTAGTAGCTGATGCATTTGACCTCCAGCGCAAAAGAAAGGCCCGACCTTATGGTCGGGCCCGAATAAAGAATCAACTCTCTTCATGGTGTTCACGCAGCGTCTGGCTCGCGAGTATCGGCGGATCCTCGCGGATCAGACTGGCCACCGCAGCCGTCGGCGAGGTTTTGCTGGTTTCGGAAATAACAGTCACGAACCGTGTTGCGACTAAGACCAGTTTCCGCTTTGATCTCATCCCAGGTAGCGCCCTCCTTGCGACGCCGCTTGATTAACTCCGTGGCTTCATCTGCACGTGTCGGACCTCCCACGTTGAGGCGGAATTCTGGAGAATTGGAAGTACTCGACATATCGTCCTGACAAAGAATCGTTTCGACCCAACTGGGGAGCCGATCTCCTAACGCAGCCCGCACGATTCTCCATGCGCTGAGCCGAAAACGCAGTTGGTGGTAACCACGCTGCTTTCCTGGAAGCGTAACGCGGTGGACGTAAACGACATCAAAAAGCTGACCTAGAAGATGCACTGCTGCGGACTCATCTGTCCGCAGGATCATCGGCAACGTCTGGATTTGGCTGGCGATGAAGGCTTCGTCAGGCATTGTGATGACGCCTTCCGACTGTTGAGTTTCCAGCGCAATCTGCTCGACTAAGCCGGCAATCGCGCGGTCGAGCTCCTCAATCCGCTGCCGAATCGAGGAACCACCGCTTGGGGTGGACGCTGCTTGTAGTTCTCCAGTTTCGATGAGCTCGAATAGTCGCCCGCGGCGCTGGATCAACGCTGAATGCTCTGTGCGGAGCTCTGCAATCCGCGCCGGTATCGCAGCTTGGGCTGTCCGGACCGCACGATTCATCGCGCCGATTGCCGCTTCGAGCCAATCTGGAATGGACAGCAGAAGCTCCGCTGCAAACTCAGTAATAACGCGCTTGGTTTCCTCCGCAGGCACCCGGGTTTTCGCACGGCAATCATGGGGGCCAGGTCCCGTATTCTTGCACTGGCGGTATTCAATCTCCCGACTCATGTTCTGGTGCATTTCACCGCGGCATTCGCCGCAGCGTAGGAGCTTAAACAAAATATTGCGGGGGTAGGCCTGTGTGAAGTGCACACCACCGCCGCGACGTTTCTGGCCCTCCTTAAACCCGAATATACTATCAATTCGAGCGACTTGCACCTGCGCCCGGGCCCAGAGGTAAGCATCGACGATCTGCAAATCGGGCCGGTTCATTCGCGCCACCTCATCGGCGGGCGCGGGCACCTGCTTCTTACGACCTCTCGAGTCCCGGATCGTCATCGTGACTCCCCAACGCCATTCTCCGCCGAGGTATTTGATGTTCCGTACCAGACGGCTGATGACTTTGGCCGTCCACCGTTTTACATTCCGGCCAACCGGCGCATTGAGCTCCTGCAGTCTTCGCGCGATTTCTCCGAAGGACACGCCCGCTGCCACCCATTCGAAAATTTGGCGTACCCACTTCGCATGCGGCTCGTAAATGCGAATCGACTTGGAGGGCTTTGGCCCTCGGCCGAGGTACTGGGCCGCGTAATCCGGATCGTCGAAGTAAGATTCGTACCCATACGGATAGTCGCCGGCCGATTTATTGTCGAGGACGCGCCCTTTCATTCCACGACGCACACGGTGGGCCGTGTCCTCGGATGACATTGCGTTGTGGATACCTTGAAGACGAACTCGTGTCTGCCAGCCCTTTTCATTCGTATCGACACCATCGCGCGACAGGAATCGCACGCCGCGATATACCATATCTTTGACCACGCCGATAATATCGTCGTTTCGCGAGGCGCGAGCCTGGTCGTCCACGCCTACTACTGAGACCAAACCGGCTGCTATAAGCCGCTGCTTTTCATTGAAGCCGGGCCGGTCGTTGGTAGTGCCACTTTCCGCTCGGTCGTGAATGACAAATGCATTCGACGCATCGATTCCCTTTCGAGCGAACAGCAGGCGGACTTCGCGCTCTTGATCCTCATTCGACTTGTCGGACTGCAAATCGCAGGAATAGCGCGTATAGATGAGCGGTCGCGGTCTGGCAGCGAATACGGCGGCAAAGCCGATGAATAAGCCATAGCATGTGGTAGCCGTCGCTAAGGCCTGCCAACCTTCGGGTAAAAACTTGTCCCTGTTTTGTCCCTGTTCGCTACCTCCATAATGGGAATCAACGGGAAACAACCGGGAGCAACAAGACGCCGATAACTCTTGATTTCCTCGGTACTTAGTGGCTAATTCATCCGCCGCCCGCGAGAAATAAAAAGCGGGGGGTTCGAATCCCTTGCCCTCCGCTGATGTGAGCCACGGAATTGACGAGCTTCCGATGATCCCTTATCGGAAGCTCTTCTCGTTGATTCACCCCCACATCGGTGGAGTGCTGCCAAAAGTGTTGCCTTTAGCGCGCATCGGTCCGGTTTCGATCACTGTGGTGCGCCGCCCATAACTCATCGGCTACGGCGTCGGAATCCTGACAAACGTAGTATCTCATTGTGGTCTCAATCGACTTGTGGCGCATTAAGACCTGCAGCGTGGGCGGCCACGGAAAGGTGAGGTGGCCAGTTTGGGCACTTCCTCTATCGAGCGGCCGTCTGCGGTGCCGCCAGTACTCTACTCAATGAGGCCCTAGGGACTCAGCGCTCGACTTTCAGAAGCATTCGTGAGCGACGCGAGTAACAACTAGCAAGCAGCACAGCGGCGGCGAGCAACAGACTCGCTGTCGCCGGCTCCGGTACCACGGTAACTTGCAAGCCGAATTCCTGCGTGCAAAAAACTGCTGATGATTCCGAATGGGCTTCCACCATCCGACAGGAGCGGTGGGAAGCCTCCCGACCGTGGATTGTTTTCGACCTTCCAGATTATGTAGTCTTCCTCAAGTTGCCTTTCATTGAAGGGTCTTCCCGGCACACTGAACACCGCAAAATAGTGTTCGCCCGCGACAAGTTGGACAGCAGACGCGCTGAAGTCAAAAGTGGTTAAAAGCGGAGGGGGAAGGAATGGAATCTTTTGGCTATAAATGGCGCTGCCGAGCGTAACACCGGGTTGCCCGTCACTTCTGAGCGAGCGAATGTCCACCGCCAATGGCTGCCCATTTGAAACTTGGGTATTGAAGAAAGCAAAAACCGATTGAACGACTCCGCCCACATAGGGTGTGAACTATTGCGCTTCTATAAAGTTTCCGTGGTCAGTGCTGTCGCCGATTGAGTCAACCACAAAAGAAAGATCATCTGGATCGCGGAAATCTCTAAATGCAGCTTGATCGGCATTAACGCTGGTCCATGCACCGCACGCGAGTAGAGCTGCGGCAAAAGCATTGATTGTCAGCTTTGATAGTTTCATTGGCACGCCTCGCTTTCCGACCGCCAGTCACTTTAGGATTGTTAGGTGCGATTATGTCGCACACCGGCTCCGCGAGTAGTAATTAGCAACCAGCGCAGCGGCAATGAAAAACAGACTCGCTGTCGCCGGCTCTGGTACAACGGTTACCACTAAGCCGACTTCTTCCTGGTGAGATAGCGGAACGTCATACCAACTTACTTGGCCTCCGTCCTGCGAAAAAAGCGGCGCAGACATACCACTGTATGGGCCGTCTGGAACGGACCATAAATCGTAGTA
This sequence comes from Planctomycetota bacterium, assembly GCA_013286045.1. Classification (GTDB taxonomy): domain Bacteria; phylum Planctomycetota; class Planctomycetia; order Pirellulales; family Lacipirellulaceae; genus JABDGM01. The sequence goes on from JABDGM010000009.1 coordinate 48,293, forward strand.
ACCGTCCCCAGGTGCGCCGGTGGAGTGAGCAACGCGGAAGACCGCGAAATACACTTGATTCGCAACGAGCTCGACGTTCGAGCCGGTGAAGTCAATTTTTTTCAGACTTCGGTCGGGAAAGAATTGATCGCTCGTAGTGGTCGCAGTGGCGAGCGAGCTGCCGTACAAGTCGGACCGAATATCAACGATCAGGAGCGGCGCGTCGCTGCTTTCCGTGCTGATGAATGCACTTATTGAATCGAGGAGTCCAGTGGCATTAGGAATGAAGCGTTGGGCAATAGCGTAGTTGCTTGCCTGGCCGACATCCCGGACAACGTTAATCGGGTCGCTGCCAGGCGCGAAGTTTTGGTATACGACTTGGCTCGCGATCGAATTCAGCGGGGCCAGAAATAGAAATCCGCACAGTAAGAGCGGTTGGAAATGTCGGCGAAGTTTCATTAGGCATCTCTCGCGTAGGGCTGGGTCTAAATTAGAGGCCGAATACTTTAGCAGTTGCAACTTGCCAATTTGACCAGGCGGCACCGCCGCCCCACGCAGTGATTAGTTTAGTTCGTTTTACAGCGAAGTTTTATGGCGAAATATAATGAATTAGAGAAGGAATTAGCACCGATCGGCGCTAATGAAATCTATCCGGTCAGCGTGTTATGCTGCGAACTGGCCTCGGAACAATCGGCTAGCGTCCCGGAACCATCAGTGCTTGCGATATTCGCTGCTGTGGCGTCAGGGTCAGCCATCCCCCGCCGCAGTCCGACCTCGCGCACTCGCGTCTAGCGATTGCCGAGGCCACGCGTCTCATCGAGCGAGTGCTGTTAATCCACGTATTACGAATATGCAGGCGCCAAGGCGTAGAACTAGCCACTCTGCCGGGCCTCACTTTGACCGAAGTGGATGACGTTTGGGCAGCACAGCGAATGCATCTCTGGATGCGGTATAGATGAGCGGTGAGCAAAGTTTTTTGGTCAAGCGATTCATAAATCTATGGCTGCAGTCACCTATTCCAAATGCCCGGTGTGTGACCAGACGCATTCGCTGTTTTTGGGGCCGGACGATTCGTTCGTTCCGGGCACAATGTACGAATATCTCTGCCCTTCAAGGCGCAGAATTGCGCGGCTTTTGGCCGATGAATCAATCGTCTCGCGTCAGGTTCGCAATCGGCTCCGCGGTACATTGCTTGTCACCAAAACACAAGGCAATTTAGCCGCACCGCTGTCACAAGTGTAGCTGCTCGATACCTGGCGCGTCCGCCGCTAGGATGCCTCCAGGTTCGATTCAACTAGCGCTGGTTTTCCGTTAACTCCGTTGTGAAAACTGAGAGTTTCCGGAGGCCGTCCAATCATTCGCGCAACGACCAATCTCTAGGCCACTCGTGAAACGGTGAACCGTGCGCGGTGAACATCGCAGATGAACCGGTCGGCACGCAAGCGCTCGGTATCAGCGAATTGGTCGCAATTCGTTGGCGTCGACGTCATCGAGCGAGAGACTAAACACAAATACATCATCGCTAGAATCTGATTCCGTATTGTTCTTAGGGTGAGTCCTGACCGTTAACGGGTATTACATCGAGCGACGATTGCCTTCTGTTTTTATTGCTCGACTCCAGTCTAAGTGCGAAAAACCGGCGGGATACAAGTTTAACTCAACCTGATGTGGCCAAAGCGTCCAATTTGCGCGTAAGCCCATTGAGCGCTTGAAAATCCGATTTGCTTCACTAATACCTTCCCACGTTAAAGTCTGCCTCCCTCTGTATGGGATGTACCGATTGTGCCAATCTGAGCTGCTAGAACGCGCATCTTTACTAGCAGTTTTAACGATTTTAGGGGTGAACTAAGGTCGATGCTCCATTTGCAGGCACCCTTATATCAAATAAGCGGGTGGTGAGCGATTTGATGCTTAGGCGGTCGCTCAGTGTGTTTCCCGTGTGGCTGCTGGGCTGAGTGCACTTCTTCGCCGCGATGTTCGGTGCGGAGCTCGATACGAATGGCTTTCAGGCATTTACTCTCCGTAGCAGTACTGACAGCGTGTGTCATTTGTCGTTCGGCGAGTGGTGCCGACGCTGTCCAAAACGACAAAGCTGCTGCCGTCGCGAACGACACCAGTGTTGCCACAGAGAGCCCTTGCAAAATCAGCGAAGAAGCGCCCGGCGCGGGATCTGGCTATTTTGATCTTCGAGAAAATCGATTTGGGTGCTGGCCAGGTGAATCGATGATGAATTCCGGCCCCGACTGTAGCGCGCCCTCAGGGTGTCCGAGCTTGCCGAGCGAGTGCCCTGGCAATTGCAATCCATGCGGCGAGAATCCGCCGTGTGATGAAGATTGGTGGGCGTCTCCTTTTGATCGTCAAATCGTATCGGCAACGGTCGGCTTGACGATATTCCGGTCCGACTTCCACGGCGGGTCGTTGTCGAATCAAAGCGCCGATTTTGCGGCTTCCGACGATGGCGCCTTCGCGGGGATCACCTACGCTCCACGTGTCTTATTGGCAACTCAAAGCTGCGAGTGGGGACTTCTCGGAAGGTTTTGGTACCTGAGTGATGCAGACGCTTCGTTTACACCCCTCGGATTCAATGGAAGTGCTGTTGGATTAAACTCGACGACGCGCACGAGAGCATCCACCGCAGACTTCGAGGCCAACCGGCGATGGGGTTTCCTTGAATGCGGAGAAATTGACACTTCGATCGGTTTTCGATACGCGACATTCAGCGCGGATGGCGTTCTTAGTTCGGTAAAAGTTTTGGGGCCCGATGTGTACGACTCATTTTCGGGCATGAGCACACAATTCAGTGGATGCGGCATTACATCGGGTGCATCGGCGCACTTACCCCTCGCTGAAAATGCCTGGCTCTGTCGGGGATGTACGTTGAGCCTTTTTGGCAGCCTTCGCGGTTCCGTAGTGTTCGGGGATTCAGACGCGGATACGACGGCGAGCAGCCGAATCACAACGGGCTTGGGAAACGTCGCGGTCGCAAATAGCGATGTCGTTCGACAGTCGAGCACGCTTTATATTGGTGAGGTAGCGTGCGGCTTGGAATGGAACCGCAGGTGGACGTGTATTCCTGCGGATGCGTTCTTCCGCATCGCAGGCGAATATCAGGCTTGGGACGTCACATCGCCCGGCGAATCTTCGTCGACAACGTCGCTGTCAGCGGCCGGTCAATTCGCGAATGCATCGGCCCATGCAAGTGACTCTGGCCTGTCACTCGTAGGCGTCGCAGTAACGACGGGATTCACGTGGTAAGGGGAGGATTAGCATCAAGTGAGAATGTGCCGTCGCATATGACGACTCGTGGTCTAGAGACGGTTTCGGTAGAGGTTTGGGTCGATGACCGCTGTCATCGATTGCTGATCCAGGTTTCCTCCGAGAAAGTCGGCAACTCGTGATATTTGAGACGCTGGGTCTTTAACAAGTTCGTTATAGCTCATATCCAACTTACTAAAATTCGCTTGCCTTTGAATCCACGATTCGAGATTTGCTAATTCGCGTTGATAAATTTTCACCATCTGAGCGTCGTCAACCGAATCGTCGTTGTTTTGATGCCGCAGCATGGCGCGCTGAGATGACAATACTTCCTCTACCCTCCGTTGCATCATTACAACGCGATATGAGTAATCCGACGGCAAATCGTATAAGAGCCGATAAACCATCTTTACCGCCTTACCGCTGGCACGCACAAGCCAAGAAGGATCGGTCTTGGTGCGCTTCACTGGTTCGAATTCGTAGTACCCGTTCGGATTGCTTATATCGGCCTCGCGAACTTGATCAGTCAGGGGCGGCATGCCGCCTGCCTCCAAGATGCGCATCATCATTGATGTGCCGGAGCGAGGTAGTCCCGCAACAATCGTTATTGATTCTGATGGATTATTAAGCATGGCAATGGCTTCATTGTTTGGTTTACCTAACAGGTGCTCCTTTCATTTTGGCTAGACGGGAAAGTGTTCGTCAACGTAATGACTGATTTGATCGCGTCGAAACGCGCATAACTCCATCCTTGACGCATGGCTTCGGGTGAATTTTCAATTCGGCTTGCCTTTGCTACGTGCGGGGTCGCGATGATCCTGGCAGTTGCCGCGCCGACTTGCGCGCTAGGCGAGGAGCGCTTTGTTTGCGTCGCAGCTGACGGAATGGCCGACGTGCACCCCGCGCGTCCCTCCTGCAGTGCGCCGCCGCCACCGCCACAGCCCGATTTATGCTGCATTGCGACACCCCCGCCGCAGATTCCCGATCCGCGAATTTTGAGAGCCGACGCCCCTGCCCTAAGGTTGGACGTCCGATCCAGCTTGAAGATCGCAGTCTGTAACTCGGAAGTCGTTCGCGTAACATCCGGTGCGCTCTCGACAATCGCGGGGTCCCCGACGGGCGGTTCGCCTGGCTACCAAACCACCCAGGCCAACAGCGGCATCGGACTGAATCCCCTCGAACAACCGCCTCGCAACTTACCGTATCTACTCAATACTGACAGCGGTGGGTTTGGACCTTCATCGCAGGGCGGTTTCGGGGCGGACGGGATGCCGTTTGTCGGCGGCAACGGTGGAAACGCGGGCGGAATTACAGATTCGACGGTTAGCAATCCTGCTACGACTTCTGCTAACGCGCCGTTTGCCACAATTTACGATCCCGCCATTGCTGCCGCCCAGGTCGAATCTGCCCGAGGCGCTTTCGATCCCGTGTTCACCTCAGGCTCATTTTGGGAGAGTGACGATCGCCCGACGGGTTTTCTAACAGACGGATTTTTAACGACGCCGGAGCAGCTCGACGCCTCCTATTTAAGGACGTCGATCACCAAACCGTTGTTGAGCGGTGCGCAAGTTGGCGTAGCGCTTAACGATGATTACTATTTCCGCGATAACAATCCCAATCCCGCAGTGCTGAACCCTCAGTATCAACCGAACGTGGAGTTTGGAATTGTTCAACCCTTGTTGCGAGGGTTCGGTTCTTCCGTGAACGAAGCCGGCATTCAAATCGCTGGCGCGCGAGCCAACCAGTCTGATTGGGAATTCAAGCGCCGCGTGATGGAAATGGTTCGTAGCGTCGAGTCTGCGTATTGGCAACTCTATGCGGCACAACTCAGCCTCCAAGCAATAGACGACGCGATACCACTCACCGAAGAAATCTTACGCGTTGAGACCGAGCGCCAGCATGGCGGTACCGCAATTGCCGCTGATGTCGGCCACGCGCGAAGCAACTTGCTGCGCCTGCGCAACCAACGGCTCCAAGCGGTTTCCAACGTCAACGAGAAATATCTCATGTTGCGAAACCTGCTGGGACTTTCCCCGTCCGATCAGCGTGCCATCGTGCTTACGGATCGACCCATAACCCAGAAGGTGGATATTAACTGGGATTCCGCGATTAACGTGGCGATTGAACATCGGCCGGACATCGTACGGGACAGGCTCGCGGTTTATGAGACGCAATTGCAAACGATGGTGGCCAAGAACGCAACGATGCCCCAATTGAACGGCGAAGCGCTTTACCGAGTGAACGGACTGGGAAACGACCTCGGCAACTCACTGGATGTCGTCGGGAGTAATAACTATACCGATTGGCGCCTCGGATTTGTCTTTCAGTACCCGCTGGGAAACCACGTGGCTGAAGGACAATTGCGGACCGCACAGCTGCAAGTCATGCGGCAACGAGCCCTGCTCAAACAAACCATGCATATCGCGACGCATCAAATGGCTGTATTGCTGCAGCAGATTGATTCGACCTACCTACAGTATCAAGAAGTTTTGGAGGAGCAAAAGGCAAATAACACATGGCGCGATGGCGCAGGCGAGCGGTTCAAGGCTCCGGCGGGCGGCACAACGCTGCTGCAAGCGCTCGATGAGTATCTTCAAGCCATCGACAATTCTGTGATGACGAATCAGCAGAGTGCGCAGGTGCTCGCTTCTTATAATATCGAGCTGGCGCAATTGGACGAGGCGATGGGAACCATTCTAGAGGATCAAGGAATTCAAATCGCGAATGATCCATGCACGAAAGCGAAGCAAACTATTATTGCGGATAGCGCGGTGGTACCAAACGCCGAAAACGAATCTCCGGTCGAACGGACGCCGCAGCCGGTAACCCCAGACACGCTACCGTCGCCGCCGCCGACAACGGAACATGGGTCGAACCTCCCGTTGGCGCCGCAATCGCCGGATCCGACATTAGTGCCGTCGGCAACGCCTTCGCGACCCAACATTTCGTCGGGGCCAGATTTGCTCCCGCCGCCATCGCTTTAGGGTCACGAATCAGAATGACGCGTGGTCTAAGGCAGCCAAGACCACACTTCGACCAGCGCTATTCGGCGAACGTCGCGCCATAAGGTTGCCCACAAACAGTCATCTGCAACCACAATCCGGGCTTCGCCGGTCATCCCTGGCAGAAGCCTGAGGTCGACGTTATCGAACTTCACTAGGATTCGAACATAGCGCCAGTGATCGTCGGGATAGCGCAGCTGGGTTTGGTTTGATTCGCGATCGGTTCGGAATGGCTCCGGTGTCGATGCCCCCTCGCTTACCGCCGAGATGGCGACTCGCTCGACTTTGCCCGTGAGCAAATCGCCGTAATTTCCCCACAGTCGGAGCTTCACGCTCATTCCGTTTTGCACCTCGGCGGCCGCTGCTTCGTCAGCCAAGACCTCAGCGAATATCGCCGACCGATCTTGCACCACGGCAACAAGGTCGCCGGGAAATACGGTTTGTCCTTCGTGCAATTCAATGCTCGGCGTTGCGACCGTGCCGCGGATCGGACTACGGATTTCAGTCGACTTGCATTTTTGTTCCGCAAGTTGAAGCTGTGCCTTCGCCTTCGCCAGTTTTGCAGCCGCTTGGTCGATTTCTTCTGCCCGATAGCCAGCCTTTAACTTGTCGTAATTGGCTTGGGCTCCGGCCAGCGTCGCCTTGGTCGAATCGCGCGTGCTGAGCGCGTGCTCATATTCGTTCGTGGCAGCTGCCGAGCGCGATAGCAAGTCCTTTTGCCGTGCGAGCTCTGCCTCGGCGAACGTCAACGCTGCAGTAAGACTCCCAACCTGGTCGGCCGCCGCCGCGATGTCTTCAGCCCGGTAGCCGGCCTTGTTCATCTTTAGAAAGGCTGCGGCGTCATCGACTTCCGCCTGCGCTTCTGCGCGTTCGGCTTCCGCATCGCGACCCACAAGCTTAGCAATCACACCGTTGGCTTCGACCGCGTCTCCATCGTGTGCATAGATGCGCTGAATCTCGTCTTGAAGCTGCGAGCGAAGCCCGATCTCGCTTGTCGGAATGAGCCGGCACTGACCGCCGACCTCATACTTATACGGAAGAAAACCCGCGAATACGATCGCCAAAAGAATCAGCCCCCGAATCGGCCAGCGAAAATACCAGGGGCCGCCGTATCGTATTGCCATACTGCGTCTCTATTTAGTTCCGCCTTTGGACCAACATCTTCCAAGCCCCTTAGTCTGAACTGATTAACGTCAAAAGTCAACAAATCGCTGCAAGTGCTACGGACTTACCCTACGCCTACGATTGAATTGGTTTTTTCGGTTAGTCGATGCCGCAGAGCGCGTCAGTGCTACAACTGTCAAAATGGCTGCATGACGATCGATCACCAAATGCCCAACAATAGGGCATCTCGCTCCCGCCCCTGGTGCTTTTCGGCCAGCGGACCCGTCGATGACGAGAGTGAATATTGCAGCGAGTCCCTAACATTTGTGCTAATCGCTACGTAATGCGGAGTATCTTTCACGATTGCGTCAATTATCCCCGGTATAGCATTTGCCAAGTATGCGGATCGAGCAAGATCGCCGAACCCCCGCAATTTCCTCATTGAAACTTCATCGCTGTCAATGATGCTGGATTGAGGTGAGTGTGCGTTTAATTGGCACAGACATTTGACAACGCCACCCGGGGTTTACCACAATTACCGTTTCAGCGCCGCCCGCGCTCACGGTATGCAGTCGTGAGCGAACCCGCTTGCGGCGGTCCCGACGACTTCGAGGTGGGATGAAGGTCGGGGCCAGTTAGTTGCTGAAATTTAATACCGGTTCGGTTCGCGCTCGAACTCCTGCCGGCGCTTTAACTGGAAATACCAGAAATGCATTCCCACGCTGCGCTGGCTGATACCTTTGACTTTTTTGTCTCCTCCCTCCCCGGCGTTCCGGACGCCGCCACCCCGGTCGCAGCCGCGCGAACAGGCGCCATCGGCTTAATGAACCTCTGCGGAGCGCAGCACATCGCGCCCGCAACAAAACTCATTGAATCACTGGTGACTCTCGCACCGAATCGATGCGGGCTTATTCTTGACGCTCCCCTCCAAAACTTCGAACTAGCGGCTCTAAACCAAGCTACTCATTGGAATTCGATATTTCTCACGAGCGACGCAGGCGCGAGTCTTCGCGAGGCAATCTCGGTTTGTAAGTCGCGAGCGGAGCGCGTCGGCGTGATTGTCACCGACGTTACCGAAGCCCAACACGCTGTAGAGGCAGGTGCAGATTTACTTATCGCCAAAGGCCATGAAGCCGGTGGTTTCGTCGGCGAAGAAACCACGTTCATCCTCATCCAACGATTAACCAACGCGTTCCGAACGCCGATTGTGGGTTGGGGCGGCATCGGCTTAAACACGGCAGCCGCTTGTCGTGTAGCTGGGTGCGCGGGGGTAATCCTCGACTGGCAGCTGGCTCTTATGCAAGAGTCTCCGCTGCCGCTGAAATTCCGACGGCGACTCACCAACGTCGATGGCAGCGAAACATACGCGTTACCTTTCGGTGCTGGCCGATATGTCCGCTTCTTTTCACAACCCGGTTTTACCGCCAAGGAGCGCCTGGAAGCGGCCGCCGGCGCAGCTGAAGAGAATCAACAATCTTCGAAGGACGCGTGCCGCCAACTCATCGAGGACGCTGTTGGCTCCGCCGATCCGTCCAAAGCCGTTTGGCTGACGGGCCAGGATATCGGCTTCGCGCCAGCTTGGGCCGCGCGTCATTCTAGCGTCGGTCGCGCGATCCGACAGCTGCGCGACGCGATGGACAAGCAGGTCGCTTCCGCCGCAGAATCGCAGTCATTTTCTGAGAATTCCGCGCTCGCCAAATCGCATGGGACGCAATTCCCGCTCGTTCAGGGGCCAATGACGCGCGTCAGCGACGTCCCCGAATTCTGCGAAGCAATTGGCGCTGCTGGTGGCCTTCCGTTTCTTGCTCTCGCGCTGATGGGTGAGCAGCAGGTTCGTCAGTTGCTGAAAGAAACCAGTGCTCGGATGGACGGCCGTCCCTGGGGAGTCGGTGTCTTGGGATTCGTGCCGCAAGAAATCCGCGCTCAGCAATGGCCAGTGATCGAAGAGTACTGTCCGCCGTATGCCGTCATCGCCGGCGGCCGGCCGGATCAGGCAGCGTCGCTCGAGGCCCGCGGTATCGCCACATACTTGCACGTGCCGTCGCCGGGAATGCTCGAAATGTTCATCCGCGACGGCGCGCGGCGGTTTATTTTCGAAGGCCGCGAATGCGGTGGACACGTTGGCCCGCGAACTAGCTTCGTCCTGTGGGAGACAATGGTTCGCGTCCTCGCAAGTGCTGATTTGGCGCCCGAGGAATGCGCTAAGGTGCACGTCTTGTTCGCCGGCGGCATTCACGATGGTTTGGGCGCAGCGATGGTTGCCACGTTAGCTCAACCGCTTGTAGACCGTGGTATGAAAATCGGCGGCCTGATGGGCACAGCATACTTATTTACCAACGAAGCCGTCTCCTCCGGCGCCATCGTGCCGGCATTCCAGTCGATCTGCATCTCGACGTCGTCGTCGGTCATCGTCGAAAGTGGGCCCGGCCACGCGATTCGCTGCGCTGATACGGATTTCGTCCGTATGTTCGAAGAGGAAAAGCGGCGACTTGTTCAGGAAAAAATGCCGCACGAAGAACTTCGAACCCATCTAGAGCACCTTAACCTGGGCCGTCTTCGAATTGCGGCCAAAGGCCTCACCCGAAGCAGCACCGCGGAAGTTGGTCTGTTGCAGCTCGATGAGGCCGAGCAGCGCTCACAAGGCATGTACATGCTCGGGCAAGTCGCCTCCCTTCGCGAGCAAACGTGCAGCATCCGCGATCTTCACGATAGCGTCTGCCTCGGCGCATCGGCCCAGCTCGATAAATTTGGATCATCCGCCGCCGCACCAGCTCGAAACGCGAAGCCGCCCCGCCCGCTTGATTTGGCGATCGTTGGCATGTCCTGCCTTGTTCCTGGCGCCGATACACCGCAAAAACTCTGGCGGAACGTGCTCGCCAAACATGACCCGATCACATTGATTCCGGCTGATCGCTTTGATCACACCGAGTGGTACGACGCCAACCGAACGGCCCGCGATAAAATCTACAGCAAATGGGGCGGCTTCATTCCGGATATCGCTTTTGATCCGCTCAAGTACGGTATACCTCCGGCATCGCTCAAAAGCATTGAGCCGATGCAATTGCTGGCACTCGAACTCGTATCGCGCGTACTACACGACGGTGGTTACGACGAGGTCAATCCGTACCGCGAACGAACGAGTGTCATACTGGGCGTGGGCGGCGGCTCCGGAGAACTCGGCGCTTCTTACTCATTCCGCGCGATGGCTCCTCGCTACCTGAAGAATCCCGACGAAACCATCTGGAGTCAACTTCCCGAGTGGACCGAGGACAGCTTCGCGGGCATTCTTCTGAACGTCGTTGCCGGAAGAATCAGCAATCGTTTCGACCTGGGCGGAATCAACTGCACGGTGGACGCCGCGTGCGCTTCGTCGCTGGCCGCCGTTTATGCCGGCGCTCATGAACTATCGTCCGGCAATAGTGATCTGGTAATTGTCGGCGGTTGCGACACGATCCAAAACTCGATGGGCTACCTCTGCTTCGCCACGGCGGGCGCACTGTCGCCCACCGGCAGAGCCCGCGTTTTCGATGCCAGCGCCGATGGCATCGTAATCAGCGAAGGCCACGGCGCGATCTTGCTAAAGCGACTCGACGATGCGGAGCGAGACGGGGACAAGGTCTACGCCGTCTTGCGCGGAATCGCCGCTGGTTCCGATGGCCGCAGCAAAGGCCTCTCTGCTCCACGACTCGAAGGCCAAACGCGAACGCTGAGGCGTGCTTACGAATCGACCGGAATCGATCCAAAAAGAATCGGCCTGTTCGAAGCTCACGGCACCGGCACAGCGGTTGGGGATCAAACGGAATGCCTTGCGCTCAACTCGTTTTTGGCCGAATCCGGCGCCCCCCGCGCGAGCGCGGCTATCGGCAGTGTCAAATCTAGCATCGGGCACACTAAATGCGCAGCCGGCATAGTTGGCGTTATCAAAGCCACGCTTGCACTCCACCACCGCGTGCTGCCGCCCACAATGCATGTGGACCGGCCAAACCAAAAAGCTGGTTTCGGTAGTGGTCCGTTATACGTGAACTCCGAAACGCGACCTTGGCTGCAAATCGAAGGGCCGCGTCGGGCGGGTGTTTCATCCTTCGGCTTTGGTGGAACCAATTTTCACGCAATTTTGGAAGAATACCCCGCCGCAACTTCCACCGCGGGTGTCACTGCCGGAAATCGCGCCGCCGAGCTATTTGCATTTAGCGGCGAATCGCTGCCGTCTCTGCTTGCTGCTGTGACAGCCTTCCTCGGTCAGTTAACGGCCGCACTCGAGTCTCGCGAAACCATCCCACTGCACGGCTTGGCATACGCACAGCATCTCAAGCACGGCGGCTTGAATGGGAAGTTACGATTGGCTGTCGTAGCGGAAGACGCCGCGGTTCTTCGCGACCAACTTCAGCGCTTCATAGCCGCGTGCGGCAACGGCGCACCTTTGCAAAAGCTGCCCCTGGGCATCCATTTCACAAGCGAACCGCTCGGCCCGGCCGCGCCAATTGCCATACTGTTCCCAGGTCAGGGATCGCAGGCGCCAAATATGCTGCGCGATCTGGCGGTTGAATTCAGTGATGTGTCAACGCGTTTCGAGGAAGCGGAACGTGTTCTTGCGCCAATTCTCGGTGAATCGGTTGCCAATGTCGTCTTCCCGCCGCCTTCATTCAGCGATGCGGAACGAGATGCCGAAGCCGAACGACTCAAGGCCACACGTTTCGCCCAACCCGCGTTGGGAATTTGCGACATCGCGGTCTGGCGCCTGCTCCACGAATTCGGCGTTAACGCGGCATTCTTCGCCGGTCACAGCTATGGCGAACTCGCCGCGCTCTGCGCCGCCGAGTCGATCTCAGAAGCCAATCTGTATGCGTTGTCGGCGGCTCGTGGCTTGGCGATGACCTCTTCCGATACTGAAGCGGGGCAAATGCTTGCGGTTACCGCCGATGCCGAAACGGTCCGAAGACATCTTGCCGGCCTTCAGGAAGTTTGGCTCGCAAATTTGAACAGTCCTCGCCAAACAGTAATCACTGGCACCGTGACAGGGATCGCCGCCGCGGAGCACCGCTTAACCGAAGCAAACCTCTCAGTTCGCCGCTTACCTGTTGCAGCTGCTTTCCACAGCCCCCTCATGCGAACGGCCCGAAAGCGCTTTGATCTGGCCCTCTCGCAAACAGAATTCGGCGCGCCGCGCGCCAGCGTTTACAGCAATGTAACCGCCGACAAATACCCCAGCGACGGCCTATCCATCGCCGGGCTCCTGGGAAGTCAGCTGGAGCATGAAGTCCGCTTCGCTGAAGAAATCGAACGCATGTACGCAGACGGCGCGAGAATCTTCATCGAGGCTGGCCCAAAATCGGTGCTCACGTCGTTAGTGCGCGAAATTCTCGGTGATCGCTCGCATATTGCCCTTGCTACGCAGCCCAGCGGAACGAACGGCGTAGCCGCATTCCTCAACAGCCTTGCCGAACTCGTGGCACAAGGCGTTTTCATCGATTTGGACCAGTTGTATGAAGGCCGCACGATTGAACCATTTAATATGAGCAAATCAGCGGCCAGCGCGAACCAGCACTCGCCGCACGTGTGGCTCGTGAACGGCGCGTATTGCCGTCCGGCCAGTCAACCGCCGCGCGTGCCAACTCCCATGGCGGCGCTTGCTTCATCGAAGCACTCTCCGGCGACCGACGGTGACACTCACCATGCCATACCCGCGACCATTAGGACAAATCACACGGCCCTAAACACTGAGCAACGCAACGCAACGCCGCTTGGCGCCTCGCAAGCATCGCGATTGTCGCCCGAAGCCATTTCCCCAATCGAAGCGCCACACACAAATGGAGCCGGCAACTTGGAATTTTCCACGCCCGATGTCGAGGAACACCACAGTTCACGCGACAACGGCCAGCCGCATTCACTGAGACCTGATCACCGTGCACGTCAAGCTTCAACCGGAGAAGGGGCAATGGATTTGGAGGCTTACGCGCACTTCCAAGAAACGATGCGGCAATTTCTTGAAACTCAAGAACGGGTAATGCGTTATCAGTTCGGTGAAATTGCGCAGCCCGCGCACGATGACAAAACACGGACTTCCAGCGAGCGTAAACACTTATCTCATGACACGACTCAGGAACACAAAACGTCCCCCACGTCGGAAAATGGCCACACCGCCCGCGCGCTCCCATCGGTAGCGAACCGCGTCGCGCAGGTCGAGCCTGGCCTGCCGCACCAAACGCACGAAACGAATGGGCACCGTCTTGCTGAGAAGAATGGCCACTCCCCGATCGCGCAGCCGGTGCAGTTGGCGGTGGCTCCCCTCGTTGCTATGCAACCCACCGCTGCAACGCAAATTCAGCCAACGATCAGTCGGGATGAGACGCTGCAGAATTGGCTCAAGTCATTACTCAAGATCGTGGAAGATCGGACCGGATACCCGATCGACATGCTCGATCCCGATGCGAACCTCGAAGCTGATCTCGGAATCGATTCGATCAAGCGCGTGGAAATCGTCGCGGCGTTTCGCCGCGCCGAGCTTGAATCACTGTCGGAACTCGCGGCGGGCACGATGGAGCGACTCACCGGGGCGCGTACCATGCGAGCCGTAGTCGAAACTGCGGCCGAATTGCTGGCCGACGAACGCCCAGCAAAAGTCGTCGAAACGGCAGCCCAACCGTCGTGTCCGCCAGTCCAAGCAAAGCTGAGCGTCGAGACTTGCATCGATCAGCTCGTTAGATTGGTCGCCGACCGCACCGGCTACCCGGTCGAAATGCTCGACCCCAATGCGCGCCTAGAAGCCGAGCTCGGTATCGACTCGATCAAGCGCGTGGAAATTATCGCTGCATTCAGGCGAGACGCGCTCCAGGACGCGGGCAATCTGCCAGCCGACTTAATGGAGCGGCTGGCGGCCGCCCAATCGATTCGCAGCATCGCAGAGGCCGCGGTGTCACTGATCGACGGGCCCCTCGAGAACAGTGCCGCGGCACCGGCGTCTCCGACCACTGCGGCAGCACTGGCCGCCGTTGAGTCGACGCCCGCGCCCAACGCCGATGTGTTGCTCGCCAGCCTCATGCAAATCGTGTCCGATCGCACGGGTTACCCGGAGGAAATGCTCGACGCCGACGCCAAGTTGGAAGCCGATCTGGGAATCGATTCCATCAAGCGAGTCGAGATCATCGCCACGTTTCAACGCGAGATATTGAGCCCCGCTCAGAAATCGTCGTGTCTCGTGGAACAGTTAACGGCCGCCAGGACGATCCGCGAAATCGTGGCACTGGTTTGCGGTACGCAGCCCGTAGAGGCGCAAAACTCAGTTAAGCCACAAGCGAACAATCAGCCGCATCCATCAAAAAATACGATCGCCAAAACTATTCTGAGGACAACGGTTGCCGATGAATGCCCTCGCTGTTCTGCAGTTTGCGTGGAAACTCCCATTGGCTCACAGATCAGGGTGCTTACTACTGGCGTCGTCCTAATAACAGGAGACGCCGGCGGAGTGGGCTCCGATTTAGTGGCGGAATTCTCCGCGTGCGGCCGTCCCGTGTGCTGCATTTCAAGTATTCAGCTAAGCGATCCAACTGCAATCACCAAGGCCGTAGATGCCGCACGCCGACAGCACGGCCGCGTCGCGGCAGTCATTCATCTCGCGCCACTTTCCCCTGCCCCGAATTTTCCGGGTATTTCGACGAGTGAATGGCAAGCGCGGCAAGATACCGAACTAAAAGGCTTGCTTTATCTCCTGCAAGCGATCGAACCCGAGCTTTCCGCTGCCGAACCAGCGGTGCATGTTTCCGCCTTCACAATCGGCGGCGGAGACTTCGATTCGAACGTGAACGCCAACGAAGCCGTCTGCCCATGGCGCGGCGGAATCGCTGGCCTGCTCAAGGTGGCTGCCAAGGAGAATCCTTCCCACATCTTTCGTGTGGTCGACGTAGATGAGCTGCCCGAACCATCGCTGGTGCTCCGCGAAGTAACGGCTGACGGGCCTGTCGAAATTGGATACCGCGCACGGCGTCGTCTCGCCATTGCCGTCCGCCCCATGGAAATCGCCGCCAGTCACTCCAATGCGCGGCCGCCGATCTCTGCGGACAGTATTGTCGTAGTCACCGGCGGCGGTCGCGGGATCACTGCCCAAGTTGTGGAAGAAATCGCCGCGCATGTGCCTGCGACTTTCATCCTCGTAGGGCGGTCCGAACTTCTAACCGAGCATGAATCGGCTGAAACCGCCTCCGTCCGCACGGATTCCGAGCTCCGTTCGGCCATCATCCGCCAAAAGAAATCACTGGGCGAAGAGTCGACGATTGCGGCTGTTGAACGTGAACTGTCGAAACTGAAGAACTCCCGCGAAATTCGAGCCACGCTCGCCAATTTGGCTGCCGCAGGGGCCCGCGCAGAGTACGTCCCGTGCGACATCCGCAACCTAGCTGCCGTTGAGGCGCTCGTCGCCGAAATCGAATGCCGCTACGGCGAGGTCGATGCCTTAGTCCACGGCGCCGGAGTTCTCCGCGATCAAGTCATCAAAGATAAAACCTCTGAGGCTTTCGACGACGTCGTTGCAACAAAAGTCGACTCCTTCCTGAATCTCGTCGAAGCGATCGGGCCCGAGAAATTAAAGCTCGCGGTGCTGTTCTCTTCTGTTTCCGGATTCTTCGGCAACACTGGCCAGTGCGACTATGCGGCCGCCAATGAAATCCTGAATCGTTGTGCGCGACGCCTTCAGTCCACCACATTTGCCAAAGTGGTCGCGCTCAACTGGGGCCCTTGGGCCGATGTCGGCATGGTCTCCCCAGAAGTCGCCAAAAAAATGCGGGCGAATGGCGTTCAGCTGATAACGCCGACAGCCGGTCGCCGCGCAGCTTGGCGTGAAGTTGCGAACGAGCGCACTGAGGGAGTGCGCGCCATACTAGGGGCCGGCCCATGGATTCAACAGGAGGTCATTCCCTCGTCGGATTCGCATGAACAAACATTTCAAGGCGTTGCTCCGCCATTACTGGCCGGCCAACACGTGAAACTGGAGCCAGATGGTTCCGTCACCGCGAGAATCCTGCTCTCACCCGACCGTCAACCGTTTTTGGTCGATCATCAAATTGATGGCAAAGCCGTTCTTCCGCTGGCCATGGCGGTCGAACTTATGGCCGAAACCGCTTCGATCGCCGAGCGGGATCAACACTTGGTCGAGGTGGCCGATATCCGAATGCTTTCAGGCATCGTACTGGACCAGACGTCGAAGGAAGTCGTAGCCCGCGCGGAGCTTGTCCGCCGCGATGCGATCTCGAGCGAATGGACCGTCCAACTCCTCGCTACTGATAGCAAACGCCGGTTCTATCAATCGATCGTGCGATTTTCCGCCGCTCGACCTACGCCGCCGCCCCTGCCCAGCGTGCCCGCGATTGAACAACCCGCGTTGGTGAGCGCATCTCAAGCCTACAACGAATACCTATTCCATGGCCCTGCGTTTCAAGCGATCGAAGAGCTCTCGCGCGTCGATGAAACGGGCATCGATGCCGTCGCAGTCCCTTCAGATGCTGCCGCTTGCATGCAGCGAGCCGTCGGCCCTTGGCTCATAGATGCCGTGATCCTCGACGCCGCCGCCCAGCTCGCGCTCGTGTGGTCGAACCTCATTCACGAAACGGTCATGCTCCCCACCAGGGCCGCGCGTTATCGGTCCTTCGGCGATTTAGGCCGCGGGCCAATTGAGCTTCGGCTGCGAACCCACAACGGGGCGGAACAAAATGCATATCGCGCGGATATCTGGATTATCCGTGGGGACGTCGTGCTCGGTCACATCGAAGGATTGGAGGGCGCAGGCAGCGCACAACTGAATCGGATCACGGCGGGAAAAATTCGATGACACAATCATCCACACAGTCACCGAAATCGCCGGCGGGCGAAGATATCGCCATTGTGGGCATGGCTTGCATGGTTCCCGGCGCAGATACCGTGGAATCGTTTTGGCACAACGTTGTCAACAAAGTGGATTGCGTTACGGACGCGCCGCCCGAGTGGGCACCCGAGTCCTTCTACGACCCGGCCGGCGCCGCTGTCGATCGCTCGTATACCACTAAGGGCGGTTTCCTCGGCGATTTGTGCCGCTTCAAGCCATCCAAATATGGCGTGCCGCCGACGAACATCGATGGCGCCGAGCCAGACCAGTTTATCGCTCTGCGCTGCGCATTCGAAGCCTTGGCTGATGCCGGTGTCCCCGAGCTTCCGCTCAATCGGAGCAAAACTTCGGTCATCATCGGCCGTGGCATTTTTGTGAATCGCGGTTGGGCGACCGTTTTCCAACGCACGATCACCGTCGAGAACATCCTCCAGGTGCTGCGGAAAATCGAGCCGGAGCGCACCGAAGATGATTTGAATTTGATTCGGCTAGAGCTCAAAAAGTCGCTTCCCCCCTGCAACGCCGACACGTTCCCCGGCCTGGTCCACAGCGCGCTGGCAGGCCGTATCGCTAACAAGTTCGACTTGATGGGGCCCTCTTACACAATCGACGCCGCATGTGCCTCGACGCTGATCGCGGTCGAGCATGGTATCCGCGAACTCCGCGCTGGCCGTTCCGACGCCGTCGTCGCCGGGGGCAGCCAAGTCTCTACGCCTGGCCCTGTCCACGCGATGTTCTGCCATCTCCAGGCCCTCAGCCGCGGAAAAATAGCTCCGTTTTCAGCGGAAGCGGGCGGCACGTTGCTCGGTCAAGGCTGCGGAATGATCGTGCTCAAACGTCGCAGCGATGCCGAGCGCGACGGTAATCGAATTTACGCATTAATCAAAGCGGTCGGAGTTTCCTCCGACGGCAAGGGCGTTGGCCTGCTAGCGCCGCGAACCGAAGGCCAACAGCTGGCTATTTCGCGCGCTTACGAAGAAGCAGGCGTGTCACCCGAATCGATCGGTCTTGTCGAGGCTCACGGCACGGGTATCCCACTGGGCGACGCCACCGAAATCGGTTCGCTCCGCGCGATCTTCGGCGCCCGTGCGAACGAGCATCCCTCTGTCGCTCTCGGTAGCGTCAAATCGATGCTGGGCCACTTGCTGCCAGCATCCGGCGTACCGTCGCTCATAAAGACTGCATTAGCTTTGTATCATCGCGTTCTGCCGCCAACGCTTCATGCCGAACAGGCGCAGACCGAGCTCAAGCTCGACGAGACTTGCTTTTTTCTTGCCAATGAGCCGCGTCCTTGGCTGCACCATCGCACCGACGCCAACCGCCGCGCTGGCATCAATGCTTTCGGATTCGGCGGCATCAATGCGCACGCCGTGTTGGAAGAGTATCCGCACGACGAAGCCCAGCGCGACGATCTCGAACGTCACTGGCCGAGCGAACTCGTCGTCATCTCCGCCGAAAGCCGAGAGGCTTTGATCCATCGCCTGACCACCCTCTCTAGCTGGCTTAGCGCGGCGGCCGACCCCAGCTTGCTGGACGTCGCCGCAGCATGCGCCGCGCATGCCGGCCCAAGCCGCTTGGCGATCGTTGCCAAGAATGTGCCGGATCTAATCAAAAAGCTCGATCGCGCGGCTGAAATGCTGGGTCAATCCGATCGCGTCAAAATTCAAGATCGCGGGGGAATCTTTTGGCAAGCCGAGCCGCTCGGCAAGTCCGGTCGCGTGGGCTTCATGTTCCCTGGTGAGGGATGCCAATATCCAAACATGCTGGCCCAACTCTGTCGCCACTTCCCCGAAGTCCGCCAAGAGTTCGACGTCACAGCCCAAGCCTTGGCAGAACGCGGCAAATCACTCTCGGCCGTGCTATTCCCGCAGCCGGCGGCCGCCGCACAAGCCGAAGCCGAATTACTTCGCATGGAATACGCGGTCGCGTCGGTGACCGCTGCCTCCCGCGGACTTTTCCGGCTGTTAAGTCGGTTCGGCATCAAGGCCGACGCTATCGTTGGTCACAGCAGCGGTGAGTACGCGTCGCTCCTGGCCGCCGGCGCCTGTGGCGATCTCGATTCAGACCGCGTCAAGCAAATCGTTGCCGAAGGTGTCGACTCCGCCAGCGAGTTGCAGTCTTCGAACCTCGTGCCACAAGCCGTTCTCGTTTCCGCCGGCGGCGTTCCGCAAGCCGCGCTCGATGAAGCCGTCGCCGCAACCAATGGCGAAGTCGTCATCGCCATGGACAACTGCCCGAACCAGCGCATTCTCGTCGGCTCCGAAGAGGCGATCGCCTCGGTGCTTGCTCGCATTCAAGGAAAGGGCGGCATCTGCCAACGGCTCGATTTGGATCGCGCCTATCATACCGCCGCGTTCGCGCCCGCCAGTTCCATCGTCGCGCGCTACATCGATTCACTCGAATTAAGCGCCCCTATCACTGAGCTTTGGTCCTGCGCCACGGCCGATCGTTTCCCAGCTGGTTCGCAAGCGATTCGTGACCTCGCTGTCCAACAATGGTCCAGCCCCGTCCGTTTTCGTGAAACGATCGTTGCCATGCACGACGCTGGCGTGCGAATTTTCATTGAAATCGGCCCTCGCGGAAACTTGTCCGCTTTCGCCGCCGACACGCTCACGGGCAGACCGCACGCCGTCATTCCGCTCAACCTGCCCAACGTTGATGACGTCACGCAACTATGCACTGCCGTCGGTGTGCTTGTCGCGAACGGCGTGGATGTCGATGTTAGCCAACTATTCGCGCGCCGCTCACCCAATCACCTCGACTTTACAAGGCCTCCCGCGACTCCGCCCGTGCGCGAGCCGCTGCTGCGCACCGACTTGCCTGCTTTCACGCTTTCCGATGACGCGTTCGAAATCTGGCGCAGGAAGCCTGCAATTGCGAACGACGGCGTGACGACCTCTCACAGCCCCACGAAACCAGTGCAACCGCTGTCAATTCATCGAACGACTCTCAAGCAGCAGGATAGCAACGGGCACGCGCCGGCTCGGCTCGAGCCGACGATGGACCCGCCGTCTTCGCCTCGGCACGCGGCGCTCAAAGAGTTTCAGTCCACGATGCAGCAATATCTGCGTACGCAAGAAGCGGTCACGCTTGCCTACGCGCGACGTGGTCGCATGCCACATTTGGAATCGAACGGTTCTCAGCCTTCGAATCATGTCGATGATTCGCGCATTCTGCAGCAGCCATCCACTAGCCCGCCGGTCGTTGCTGCTCCATCGAGCCACGATGTCCATGCCAAAGTACTTGATCCCCCGCTGCAGAATCCACCATCACGTGTGCCGCGGGAAACTGTATCGAAAGTTCGCAACCTTCCATTTATCGAGTCCATCCTGGAGCTTAAGCTCGGCGAGCGCATCGTTGCCGAATGCGAACTCTCAATTGCGAAGCACCCGTTCTTAATCGATCACACGTTCTTCGGACGTAAGATCTCGAAAGAAGATCCAAACTTGCTGGCGCTCCCTATCATGCCGATGGTGATGACGCTGGAGCTAATGGCCGAAGGTGCAGTTTCGTTATTTCCCGACGCCACGGTATCTGTCATCCGCGACGTTCGTGCGCTCGGCTGGCTTACTTGCCCTGGCCATTCTCGGCGTCTGCGAATCGAAGCCCATGCCGAGCACGATGGACTCGTCCACGCCACGGTTCTCGCTGCCGATGTCGACGGCGGCGAGCGAATTGCAACGGGCATCGTCGAACTAGCGCCCCGGTCCAAAACTCTCGGGCCCGTCCGGTTTCAGGATCTGAAACAAAACCCGCCTCCTTGGAAGCCGGAAGACGTCTACGACCACTTCCTCTACCACGGCCCTGCCTTCCAAGGCATTCTCGAATTCGAAGACTTTGGTCCGGCGGGGCTCAGGTGCCGGGCCGAGACCCCGTCCATTCGCCTGCTCCGCGACTATCGTAACGAAGATCTCATCCTGCCCGTTGCCCTGATTGACACCGCCTCGCAAGTCCCCGGGCTTGTCAACGCTAACTATTGTGCCGTCGGCAAATGGACGGTCATCGCCTTCCCGAACACGATTGGCCGACTCGAAGTCTCAGAGGCCGCCTGCAACGGCGGCCCCTGGATCATCAATTCACTCGTCGATCAGTCCAGCGGCAAGATAGTTTCCGAAACTGAAATTCGTTCGCCCGATGGTGACGCCGTCCTGCGATATCTCAATCGTGCCGAAGAGCTCGTCGATTTTCCGCTCCCTCTTTATTTGTACGCTGGCTCGCCGGAGAAAACCTTCTTGGCGGCGTCAATTGATTCCGTCTTCCAGGGCATCCCCGGAATAGAACATTGCCACACGTGCGAAGCCTCCGGCGTCGGCGATCGGTTGCTCATCAAGAACCATTGGGCTCAGGTGGTCGGCAACATGGTGCTGAGCGCTGCGGAACGCATCGAACGCGACCGACAGAAGCTCTCGCCCGTGGCACTCGCACAATGGCTGCTGACTCACGTTGCTCGAAAAGAAACAATCCGGCATGCCACGGGCGCCGTGGCCCCCCGCCTTGCCGATGTGCAAATCGAGCCCGACGCGGCCGGTCGCCCATGCGGAATATTGCCAAGTGGTGAATCGCTCCAAGTCAGTACAGCTCAGCATTTATTCTTCACGGTCGCCATCTCTGCGCCCGCGGAACAATTCGCCGGCATCGGACTCGCCGCAGAACCGTTGCGACCCTTCGATAATGCACAATCGAACTCTAGCTTCGATGCCGCGGAACTCGCTCTACTGCGTGCGGCCGCCTCAGAATCGAAAGAACCCGAACACGACTGGCTTCGCTTCGGCCGCGCAGCAAAGGAAGCCTTCGCCAAAGCGAATTGCTCGACGTCGCGGCCAGATTCAAACACAATGAAGATTGGCGCAGTCGATGCCTTCAATCGACGTTTTTCCCTTGCCCTCGCCCGTTCGACCAGCGCACAGCACCTTGCTCATGCTCAATCTGCCTCACACGATTCGGCGGCCACGACGACACTTGAGCAATCCACGGCAACATCCGACGTCTATTGTCGCGTTCATGGCGAGCACGCGCTAGCCATCTGCTTGATCCCTCGCGAAACCACTTACTGAAAGGAATGTATGTCCGTCTCCACCCTCGACCAATACGTTCAAGAC
>JABDGM010000010.1 GCA_013286045.1 Planctomycetota bacterium
GACACCGGAATCGCTCAACGAAGTGGCACATCGGCCGCCCCACCATCAGCGTTTCTCAATCGCTAGATTGACCAGCACTAACGGCAATAAAAAAGGCGAACGTCCAAGACGTCCGCCTTACGAGTACATTGGTTTCAAGCTGCTCTAGCCCTCGACCGCCTTCAGAATCGCAATCGCATTGGGAACGCTGCCCGTGAGTTGTAGTAGTTGACGAGCAGCCTTGATCGCGTCTACCCACATGGCGGCGGTGGTCATTGGAGTACCGTTATTGGAAGGATGAGCCACGCGTGGGCGCCCGTCTGCCGCCATGTTGGTCTTCGTCTTGACCATGTAGACGAGATTTGGGCTCACCGAGTGGCCGTACTCTTTCTTTACCATAGCCGCTATTTCTGTCGCCTTCGCTGTTGGCTTCTTTTTCAGCACGGTGCGAACGGCGAGCGTTTTGTTTTTCTTGGGGTCAGAGCGGTCGGATTTCGATTGGAGTGGTTTCTTCGCCATTGGTTACCTTTCATGAGATGTCGATAGCGATCTAATAGTAATAGGTATACTACTCTATCTATCGATACCCCTGTTTGGCTTCCCCCCGATTGTTTCTATCAGCATTAGTTTTGAGCGAATGACCTGAAGTTAATCCGCTCATGTTGGACGGCGACAGGTAAGTATGAATAGTGACAACCTCAATCGAATCGCTTTAGTTACGGGTGCCAATCGCGGCATCGGATTTGAAACGGCGAAGCAGCTTTGCCAACGCGGATTTCACGTGGTGGTGGCTGGACGCAATGATTCGAGCGGCCACGAGGCGGTGCAAGCCATTAAGGCAAATGGGGGCACCGCTACATTTCTTTTGCTGGACGTGAGCTCGTCGGAGAGCACCAAAGCAGCGGCCCGTGATTTCGCAAAGATTGGGGACCGGCTGGAGGTGCTGATTAATAACGCTGGCATCTATCCCGACGAGGGCCTATCTATCTTGACGATACCAAGAGACCAGATGGTGGGCACCTTCCAGACGAATACGTTCGGCCCACTCGAGGAAATGCAAGCGTTCCTGCCCTACTTAAAGAAAGCATCTGCCCCTCGAGTTATCAATGTCTCTAGCGGTTAAGGATCACGACGCTTTGCAGCCTTGCGTGGAATTCGGGCAGGCCTTCTATGGCCGACAGCCACGCGGATGCCTGTTCGTTCATCCCCCGCCGCTGTAGAATAGCTGGCTAACGCATCGAGGGGGAATCGATGGCGCATAACCAACGCAACTTCTGGACGAATATCTGGATCATCCGGCTCTCGGTCGTTAGTGTTTCGCTATTGGCGACTTGGTTCGTTTACTTGGTTGTAGCGATCTTTCTGCTCGGACTTGTCGGCTATGGTCAGACGTCGTGGATTCCGTTCGCGACCTTCGAGCTTCACTCCAGCAATCGGTTCGTCCGCCAAATTGCTGCACAAGCGTTGGGGACAATCGGGCCTAAAGCCGCTTCGACCGTTCCTGAGTTGATTGCTAGTTTGCAACACGACACGTGGAATGTTGCGGCGGATTCAGCCTGTGCCCTGGGGAATATCTTGGCCAGGAACGCAAACGGCGGGAAAGAGCCAGATCCCAATGCCATCGCAGCGTTAATTCAGGCGCTCAATCATTCAAACGGCGAAGTTAGACGATACGCGGCCTATGCGATCAGTCTCATCGGGCCGCAGGCAGCGGCGGCTACACCAAGGCTTACTCAACTGCTGAGCGACCCACATATGGGATCTACGGCTGCTGAGGCTCTTGGAGAAATGGGAGTGGCGGGCCAAAGCGCCATTCAACCGATGACCGCATTACTTTCGGATCCAGACTGGAGCGTGAAACTTGAAACAATCTTAGCATTGTCGCGACTTGGACCGCTGCCAGATAAAACGATCTCAGCAATTCGAAACTGTCGGAGTGACAGCGACGAACATGTTCGAGATGCGGCCAAGAGCGTTTTGGCCATACTCGATGCAACCCAATAAGAAGGCGACCGCTCTAGACGGCACAATCGAAACCTACATGCAGCAACATGGTCGTAAGCTTAGTGAAGTCTTTCTGCATGCACGGTCCGGTCTGAAACACGAAGAATTTGCAGGTTTCACGAAGGCTTGCCCGCCAGGTGTAAAACTCGTTGGCATTCGCGTCCGCAAAGACCGTTCGGGGCCGCGCTTGTTTCAATACGACGATCACCCGAAGCCGGCTCGACGGGGAAAGTATCCAGTCCTTCGCGGCACCATTTGGCAACAGACCAAACGACACGGTCTTATTTTCACTTCGGGCTTTAAGCCTCGTATCGCATCTTACGATGGTTGGGAGATTCCCAGTTCCCCTTTCGATCACGGTACAGTACGGCGAAGCTGACCTGGTTTAGGTTGCAACTGATATTCTTGGGCTGACCAAGCGTAAGTACAACGCATGCAAACTAGGGGAGAGTCAGCCTATCACCGTCAAGTATTCTGATCGCATCGGGGAGGTACTGCTTGCCAATCCGGAAGTCCCTCGCTCTAAGTGGAGGCACAATTTGAAATTTTACGTCTAAGTTTCGAAAACTGAATTGAAGTTGACGCACCTCATTGCAGTGCGGTCAAGTTGTATTCCGAGTCATACTTGGAAGTGGCCAACTCACAGCGTCTACCAAGTCCCTAAGATGGACGTGCCGCTCATTCTCAGCAACAACGTCGCTCAACGGCGGCAGCTCCACTGCTCCCCAATCAGTCTCATCGATAGCCTGCTGAAGCCCAGCCCAGGACGCCGCTACAGCTCGTTCCTCAGCTGAAATCAGCTCGCCAGCCTTACGGGAGGCTGGCGGCGAAGTATATTGCCTGTCGTTCATAGTTTCGCGTCCTTGCGATTTTCATGTGGTGCTCCTTCAGTTGCTGGGATAGATGTGGGCTTGGCAGATTCTCAATTGAGGATCGACTTAATAAGAAAAGGCCTATGCGCTAATTCCTCGCACCAACTTCAGCGACTTCATCGCCGTTTGGAGCCGCTTCTCGCTGGCCTCGATGAGCTTCGGCAACCCCGTAACTCGGTCGCCGTTAATCGCGTAAGCCACGCGGCGATCTACGATGCCTTTAGAGCAAATCAAAGTCTGACTTACGATGACTGTAAGCCATCTGATGCTCGATCAATTGCCGCAGCAATCGTTGCCCGATTCGAGTTTTAGTGCGATCTGTCCGAGCTTGCGAGCCTCACGAAGAATGCGGGCATAGCCCCTTTGCGACCAATTTTGGAATCTAGTTGAGCGATCATTGGGGCGCGCCAATTCGAGCTGTCTGTTCGGTTGAGCCTATGCTTCTTGGTATATTGGAACTTGGCGTGGATTTAACAGAATTGTCAAACGATACCTTCGTCGTATAGCTTTGCAGCCCTGGCGGATTCTTTATTGAGATCGGGCCCGCAACGATCTTCCCGTTAACACACGCATAGGATTGCTCAGCCGGCAACATATTCGTCACGTTATTTTTATCGTCGCCAGATTGCACCGATACCAATGGAGCCTGCAATGCCAACGAGGATGGATCGAGCGTCGCAATATCTAAAATCACGAGCGTAAATTCCGAAAGCCCCGACATCCCCTCTGGCATAATCCATGCATAGGTATGGCCGCTATGGGCCGAATAAGAAGCGCATCGCGGCACATCCTTCCGACAACCAAGGTGTAACCAGCCGGGCGAAATCCGACGCAATTGGTCGGCGACGCCGACGTGGTATCCAGTGTATTCGCCGTACATCGGAGCTCGAAGAAGGCTCATGCTTTCGCTTCCTTCAGGCGGAGGACCGTACAGTTGCCATAGGCACGCATTCCGAATCGCTTCCAATTGTGGCTTGCTTGCAACGGGCGCTAAAGTCCATTGCAAATCAGGGCTCCGTTTGGCAACTCCGGTAAGCGTCTCACGCGAAAATCCGTGTACAGCATGGTCCCAGAGCGTTTGAGTTTCGCCCTGGACGGTATCTGTCACCCTTGCCGTGCCGCCATCGATTATAGAAAATGACACTAGGGTCCCCGGTTCGTCAGCCAAGATCGCAAGATTGTTGACGACCTCTTGATATCTCAGGTCCGTAACGGTCTCAGCCTGATTTACCGCGTGACGCCGAAGTGCAATCGATGTACAACCTTGGCCGACTGCGACTAGCGCGGCTACGAGAATTATTAACTTCATCGGGTACCTTCCCTTTCACGCGGCTCGAAGCGAATGTTTGCCGCGCTTCTCAATTGCCCCTGCGCTTTACGGGCTGGATTTCGAGTTGGCGATTTGACTACGCAGCGCGGCATCACTCGCCAAGTTATCCATCCTCACTCGCTGCTGAATAGCGGTGC
The DNA here is from genome assembly GCA_013286045.1 of Planctomycetota bacterium. Lineage (GTDB taxonomy): Bacteria > Planctomycetota > Planctomycetia > Pirellulales > Lacipirellulaceae > JABDGM01. The sequence continues at coordinate 4,323 of JABDGM010000010.1, forward strand.
CTCTGTCAGCTGGCACCAAGAACCCGTTCAGATCTACGTAGACGGTAGCTTTTTCCTTTTCGCCGTTGATTTCTGTCGATGCAACGATTTTTCTCGTTGCTGGCTGTGGAAAGTACGTCGAGGTCACGACGACTCGCGAGATCTCCTGGATGATAAGCGTGAACTTCGTCAGCTCTTCCACGTCACTAGGCAGCACCCACACGCTTGTGTCGCCGCAGCGTGCCCAATACGCAGCACAACTTGGCACGCTGCAGTTTCGGCCCACGCGAACCCAGTTAGGCCTCAGCTGCTGCAATTGATCCGCCACTCCGAAATAAAATCCAGCCCGCTCCGGCTCGCCATTGCAGTCGGAGGGCATCTGGCGAACGAAGACCGCGTCCGTTGCTGGTGGTAGTTGCTCTGTATTGCCTGGCCAATTTGAGTCAATGAACGCGACAGTTGTCGTCCCTTCTAACTTCGGGGTCGGATTAACTGTCTGGCCAGTTTCCGATGCCGGCGCTGACGCCAGATAAACATTGAAGTCCGAAACTGCCTCCACCGGGCCGTAAATAGCCCACCGGCATGCGCACCGCATCGCTCGGATTTTTTCTGGCGCGATGGATGGATCAAGCGTCCAGTTCTGTTGTATAGCGCGCGAATAAGGCACATCGAGCAGCTGCGTACCAAACTTCGTCCCCGCCAATGTGCGAACAGCAGGAACTGTTGTGGATGTGACGGACGCCAGATCCGTGACATCCGAGGTACCCGCATAGATACTGGAGTAGGACGGAAGAGCGTAGAGGTCGTTCGCCACCAGTGCCAAGTTGTTCATTACTTCTTGGATGCGCAGCTCGGTCAGTGACTCGGATTGGCGAAGCGTATTGCGCTCAAGAGATGTGGCCACGCACCCGCAGCTCGCAATTATCGCTACGACAATAAGCGTCCACCGAATCATGCTAGTCACCCTCGCATCCTACGAGTCGCCTGCGGTTAACGAATGGACGGCTTGTGAGCTTGGTGCCATTCGCTCTGATTGTGATAGATCTATCGACTAGAATCCTGAAAGCGCCAAAGGGTTTAGCCCCCCTAATGGCGCAGCTGGGACCACTTGCACGATGCAATCGTTAAATTCGGTAAAACTTTGCACGACGACAATTCGCGGAGTGCGCAAAACCTAAAGTGCCCAGCAACACAAACTTTCCATCCTCGCACGCCGAAACCGGAGACAGGTATAGCTAGCAGCTCGACCCGCGATAGATCGCGAGTTGGGTATTCCGGAGGAAGCAGGGCGTCAGCTCGGCTCCGTCGCTCGCGGCAACACCGAAGTCAAAGTAAGTTTGTCCTTCCAGGGAGCGGTACTGCCTCTTCTGCGTAATTGGCGGTGCTCCTCTTCTGTGCTGCTGAATTCGTTTTCGTTCGTCTTCGGTTAGCCTGTTCTTCACTACTCTTCCTTTGCGGCTCCTGCCGCGACTTGTGCTGCGTCGAGGACCGGCTTGGGGTCGGCCCGGCGTGTAGGCCACCCACAAATGCAGGGCGACCGATTGCCTCGTATATTCCCAAAGTAGCGCAATGATCTTGTAAGCGCAATAGCGTCCGGTGGCGCCGGGAACGGGGTTGGCAACGGTTAGTGCCCAACAGATAAACCTGGGCCCCAGGTGGTCAGCGAGGTTAGATCGGCGGTGTCGTCGCCGAGTAACCTCATGCCCGCTCTTAGGCGGTACGTATGACTTGCCAGACGTCGTTTCGCATCCACCTCATGTGCCCTTCCAACTGGCGTTTTGGAGTTCAAGACCGCTCTCGGACCCATGGGTTAGGTATCAACGATAACTATCAAGTCACTGGCAGCGAAGTTTGACGATGGCGTTCGCTCTAAAATGGATGTGGCCATGAAGAACAAAGTGCTTTGCAAGTGCTGGTGTCACAATATCTGCTGTTTGATTCAGGCGACTCACGAGTTAGAGCCAGTGTTTTTGACAGCGGCTTAGGTCGCGGGGCGAGCGATTGGTTTAAATATTGGTCGTGCTATAATCGCGGCTTTCAACTTTACGAATGGGAGGGTACGAGATGAAATTTTTATGTTGTTGTGTGCTATTAGTTATTGGATGCGACAAGGCGAAGGCTCCCATTAATCCAACACCGGCAGTCGCTACAGGGGCAGCGACTGCTCCTACGCCAGTTCCGATGGCTCCCGTCGCAATTCCGGCTGCACCAGCCATACGACAACGATTCCATGACGGACTTGAAGCTTTTCTCACGGAGGCGAGAGTGATAACGAACCTTCCTTCCACAGGCGCATCGAGCGCAAACATCAAAGACCAACAGGCCAAAGTTGAACAAGCATTTGCTAGGATTTCCGATCCCCAAAATGCACTTGAAAAAACTCTTTATGCCAAAGCTAAACAGTTCACCGTTGATACGTGGGGTATCGTCAACGCGGTAGAAGTACACCATCAGGCTCTCGCCTATGGAGATCCGGGCGGCAAGAAAGACATTGATGACACGGCAAAATTTCTCAAAGAGGAACTAAAACCTATTGAAGATGAACTGGACAAATAGGTTACACGGCTAGAGCGCAGGCCGGTTCCGCCGCCAGGAATTCCTCAAACACACCCTTCTGAGCAAGTTCTAAATACGGCCGGTTGAGTTCCACCCCGACGGCCTTTCGTCCGTTCCTAATAGCAAGCGCAATAGCGCCCACTGGCGGCGCGGAGAAAGGGAATGGCGGCCAAACTGGCGACATCCGCCCAATGACGGCGGGTGATTTGCACGTCCGGCAGTTCGGACACGACCTCATGTGGGTTCAAAGGCGTGCTGGCGGCGACCCTAGACCGCCGTTTACACCCATCTCACCTGCCCTTCTAGCCGGATTCTGCGGGCCATGAGCGGGCCTAACTCCAGTAGCGGAGCCGTTTGGTTAAGTACCTCTTTCGTACCCTCTTTTCCACAAATTTTGCCGTGGTAAGACGCTGCTTTGATAGTGCGTCGTAGATGTGCTTAGGCCCTTCGACGACACGATTGGGGGAGCGTGAATACCTGCACTTATAGCCGCTCACCGTCCAACGACGTCGTTAAATATGTACCTTTCATGGCAGGTCACCGACCGTCCGACGACGACGTCATAGTCGTTTCGACCCGGGCTTAGGTGAGCTCATTCAGAGAATCTGCCTTATGTTAGGCAACCCGTGCACTTGGTCCCGGGCTCAGATTTTCGCTGGCTAAGTAGTCTTGAACCTTACGCTGAAACTTGCGAAATGATTTATCGGAGGCCTTCTGGCTCAGCGCCCAGATCAAGTAGTTCGTGGGTACTTCCTTGAGCTTCTGTCCCTTGTATTTCCCGAAGTAGATCTGCTGCTCACCGATTGAAGTGCGTAAGTTTACGGGTAGGTGATGTGGGCCTTCTCCCTGGGCCGCGTGATCAACGTGCAGGCGATCAGGGGGCACGTCGAGGACCTGGTGAGGTTGGCAATGAACGAGTTCTAAAAACGCTACTAGGTTGGTTTTCATGCTATTGATCTCAATAGCTCCTGGCGTCCGTATAGGACGCCGGGAGCGTTCTATTGTGTTTGTGATATTCGTGATCTTGAGCTCCACTGGTCTCGGTCGAGAGGCCTGAGAGCACAACGGGCAATTTAGGCAGCGCAGTATCTGTACCGTGCCGCCTTCACCTTCGTGCCTGGCTCCACGAGCTCCAGGACTTCCCTTTGTATCAGCAGCCTGAGGAACTTCGCGGCGGCTGGATACTCCACGCCGATGACTGCTGCAGCGGAGCGGCAGGATAGGTACCAAACGCCTCTGTCGTCGGCGTGGTCGCGTTGTAGCACGTGGCAAAGCCCGACGAGACGCTGGATTGCCCTTACCGAAAACGCTTGTGCAATTGCCGGCAGGGGCTCTTGCTGCGATGTCTCGTAGGCTAACTGCACCACGTCGTGGCCGGTCTCCGCCCATCCCCAGAGATACAACCAGCGCCCCCAAACCTCATTCCAGTCCTTTTCTTTCATGTGCGGAACGGAGACGTAGTACCAAGCCCGAATAAAGGGCTCTAGGTCCTCGCCCATTACCCCCTTCAGTCCGGCGATACTTTTCAGACCGATGACCAGGGACAGGAATTTGGCATTGGTTGTGCCGGCACCTTTGACAACACACCGCTGCACCACTGCTCTGGCTTGTTGGTTGGTGGTGTCGTCGAGCGTGGATACAGATACAACAGATACTACTGATACAACAGAAGTAGGACACCTATCTGTAATCAGCAGAGCTGATGAGGCACGCTCAGCTCCCTCCTCTCCAAGGGTACAGCCTAACTGCAGGAGCACACTGTCAGGGATCACAGCTGCATCCAGTGCCTGGGTGCCCTCGACCCACTCCCGTTTCATACCCACGTAGCTCGGTGGCAGAAGTGTCTGGACGTTGGGGCCGATCAGAATCTCGACCTTGCCGTCATCTTCACCGATGACGAGTTTATTCTTGCCTAGCCTTTCAAGGGCAGGATGCCACTTGAAGAGCCGGTGTAACCCTCGCTGGCTTTGCCACGAGGGGGTAGTTGGGATTTCACCGTCAAAGAGCTCCAGCAGCGTGCGTTCGGCATCTGGGCCGTCGCAATCGAAGTCAACGAGACCTGAACGTTGGCCCAGGACCACGCCGACGTTTGCAGCAGGGCGCTGCTGGTATGCCTTATCTATAGACTCGGGCGTCCACTCGAGCGTCTGCCAGCCGGTATGCCAGGGAGCCTTCCCCATGCACAGCGTTATGGGCAGTCCGAGAGCAAGATACGCAAGTGCCGCCGCGTGCAGATAGTTGATCGGCTGCTTACTCTTGCGAGATTGGCGTCTGGGGTGACGTCCGGATGTCTTTTTCCTAGCCGTTGCGGTAGACGAGACCGAGCATAAAGCGCTACGATCTAAATTGGTGTCACTGACTGATATTTCAGCAGACATCGTGATACTCCATGTGAATGTTGGTGCTTGCTCATTAACATTTCCTTGGGGTTCGGCTGCGTCTAAGACCACCTCAGAACGCAGCAAGGGTGTACGTAGCCGGCACAGCAAACGCGTGCCGGCTATTTCTTTGTCAGACAAGCGCCTAACAGCATCCCGTCGCGGTAACCCGTGCTGGGTTACCATTGATCGCTGCCACAAAAGCTTCTGCGGCCTGGCGACTCGTGAACCGTCTCTTCCCCAGCCTAAAGCTGGCGAGACGGTGACCGTCATAGCCAATGTCAGCCCAACGAATGATCGTCTTCGGACTGACGCCAAGCTCGGCAGCAAGTGCTGCCAAAGGGACGCGGTCGGTGAGTTGGATTGACTCGGTCATATTACCCTCCTGGTAGTTAAAAGCTCCAATGTTCCCAATGTAGCGCAATACGCCCTCTCGGCCAATAGTAGCTAGGGAACATATGTGCGCTATTGTGGGCTACGCCGCACAACTTGTCGCCAGGCGCACCAGGGGCGCGATAGGCGAGCTTTGAGCTGCCGCTGAGGTAGAAAGCTCAGCGCCTCGGCGAACGCGTCACCGAGGCGCTGAGAGCGTCAGGCGGGCGCCCGCTGTTAGCACCCATGACCTGAGCTGTGAGACTAACTACAAATTAGAAGGTGGCGCGATCTAACAAAGCCAGGACACGGCGATTCTTACGTCGCCACTGACAAAACCGCTTCAGCTTCGGGATCGGCGGAGGTTGTGTCGGCGGTCTCCACACCATACAGCTGAAACGTTTGGGAAGGACGTCCTCCCTTGGCGGTTGGTTTCTTCGCCTCCCACTCGCCGCATTTACGTGCGACAAGTCTGTGAAGAGCTTTTTCGGTTGTATCAGCGTTAGCGAAGCGCCTGGAATTTCGCATCAGATCTCGAACGGTGACTCGGCCACCCATGCGAGTAACCAGTTGAAAGAGTTCCCGATCTTCTCGATCACGCTCTTCCTCTGAAAATAAGCGATATACGCGCCGAGCCTCGTTGCCGAACCATTCGCTGAGCTTGATTGCGCTGAGCATGGCCGATTCATCAATTTCGTCGGCAGAAGCGCGCTGTTCCCCAGAAGCGCAATCCACAAGCTGAAAGATCAACGCAAATCTGGCAGTGTATGCCTCTAGCTTGGACCATGCCGCCTTGAGATCGACGTCGAGTACCTCCATTTCGGCATGGTGGTGGTTGTAATACTTGATCCACTCAGTTTTAGCGCCGGAAGAAAGGGGGATTGCGACTGGACTCGGACCCGTCGACTCATCGTCAGCGGCTTCAAGTGCCAGAAGCCGGTCGAAAACATCCGACACAGCGGCGGAACATTCTGGAGATATCGTGTCGTCAGTCCACTGGACCGGCTTCGGATCCGGCATGGCCAATAATAAGCGGGCGCACAGCCCATCTTCCATATGCTCGTCCCCCATCGCTCTGGCGAGCACATCCGGCTGGATGCCTCCGACGATAGATACTGAGGCGCGAGGAATGTGCATTAACCGTCGATCCCCAGTCTTTCGATCCACGGTCAATGGAGCTGCTGACCAGAACGACAGCCAGTGCCCTAAGTCACCCCCTACGCCACCTTTATATTCCGCGATGCTGCCTAACCAGCCCGAAAGCTCATCTCGTACGATAAGGATACTATCGAACTGGTTGGACTGAAGCGCTGTCAATGCTTCCATCGTGGTGTCGGTCGTCATATACCGAAGGCACACCGGCGCCTTCGGGAGCTGTGGAAGTTTTTTCTTAGAGTCCTCGCGTTTCTTTCTCCACGAAGCGAGTTTTCGCTCGTAGTTGAGCAAGTCCTTTTGATATTCAGCTTGGGCGATTCCAAAACTTTTGTGAGACTTCTCCTCTAGGCTCGTAATGAAGGAAGTACCGGCTTTTAACGCCGGCGATTTGTGCGTGCCACTTGGAGAGACAATCACTGCCCAGATGATGGCGGGTTCAGTCCATGTCTCCTTCAATTCGATTACCCTGCGATTGCTAATAGCGCGGGCAACGGATGCCAACAGGGGCAGCGCAATTAGGGAGGAGTCACAACCAATCGCCACCGACGCTTCCAAGACGTAATTCTGTATGACTTCAGGAAGTACACCCACGGGAAATGGGGTGTACGGTTCGACCCATGACCATGGATCCACGAACGCCTCTTCGCCTTCAGGGGTCGACAGAACCTCCTGATTCAACGACCAAGCAGCGGTTTTGTCACGATGCATGGTGAGACCGCCACGTTTACGGGCCTCGGCGGGAATATCGGCACCGGTGGATTCAGCACAAGGAGTTTCAACGAGCTCGTCCGGGAATGGTTCTCCCGTATTGACGCTGAGGTTTTCCGGTACGCGGCCCAGATCCGAAGTTGCTTCGGGTAAGTTGTCCTCCTCGGCTGCTGCCTTTGCAGCAAGCAGATTGTCGATATTAACGTTCGTTAAAACATCCTTCATCGTATTATCCCTCGTGCTCTCCGGCTGTTTTGTGCAAATTGGGAGTCTGTCTCGGTGCTTATGGGTACTCTTCGACTTTGCGACCCGTGATGACTTCACCCGTCGCGGCGCCAGGAGTGAGCTCATACCACTCCCCCGGCCCGTCGCCACGCGTCATCACGATCCTGAATGGAGCGATGTTGATCGTGATCTTCCCGGGTTCGGTTGCTGACGCCACCTGACCGTAAAGTGTCCCTGACACTTGCAGCGCGAATGCGTCGCCGACTTCAACGGCCGATTCGATGTCATCATCGCGGTCATCAGCGAAGGCACTTGGGGACTCTAATTGTCTGATTTGCGAGTGAAAAATAGTCATAAGTTCTCTAGCATGGGCGTCGAAGTCTATGTGTTGGCGCTTGGCTTCGTTGGTTCTTCGAGGTTATAAAAAACCATTCCTTCTACATTGAAGCGCGCAACACCAAGGGAATTGACCTCGATAAATCTCGTGTAGATTGAGCCCAGCTTCTCCAAGTCACCTGCGCCGTTATCTATAACAAACGGAAACACATAGTCCTGACCCGCTTTGAGACGAGCAAAATCTGAAGTGCAAAAGGTCGCATAGGGGTCGCCCAAGTCGACCCAGCGCGCTTTGAGCTTGGGGCTCTGAGAACTAGCGTCCTCGACTTCAACGACAGCTGTGGCATCAGTTAATAGGTTCTCTTCGCCAACACGAATGACTTGGCGGCCGTCGGGGGAAATCTCGAGATGCATGTTTTTTGGAAATACTCCGTCTGCGTCTGGTAGTTGGCTAGTCATAGTGAAAATGTCCTTGGGTTATACGTAAAAAGTGCAGCGCGCCGTTGACTCCCCGGCGCGCTGCGTACTGCCAGCAGTTTTGTCCGCCCCATAGGAATGGCGGAGACAATGCCGGCGTCGGAGAGGTCTGGTGGCGACATCATTGGGACGCGTACCCCTCAGCACTTAGTGCGGAACAAACGTGATCCACCGAGCTGACTGCCGAAAGCGTCCATTTGCGAAGCGCAAGCGCTCATAATGATGTATTCCTTTCCTCGCGACTGCCCTTCTCGGCAGGCAGCGCTCTGAAAAAGAGGTCAGCGGGCCGAGCGAATTTGTCAGCTCGGCCGCTGACCTACGTTCCTCAGCGGCTAAAAACTGAAACTCCACTCTTCGTGGTTTTCGTCCCACTCCATTTCAGCCGCATGGATTTGAATCTCCTTTCGCAAATACTTCGCGGCTTGCTTGTCCCAGTCTCGCACTTCGTCATCGTCGTACTCGAAGTGGTCGAAACAAACACGGACCATGCCGTAATCTTCAATTGCGACCACCTTCCCCCAGTACTTAATCCAGACTGCTTGCTCGCCGAATTTGAGATCGGTCTCGCCCGACACCAAATCATTCGCTTTCGCTCGTCGCCCTCCCTTCGAGTAGTGCAGCATCAGTCTTATCTGGTTGTGAAATTTATCGAATTCGGCTTGCAGGCCCTCGGAGAGTTTGGAATCGTCTGCGAAGCAGGTATTAGCGATTTGCGCGCCCATTCGATGAAGCGACCCCAGCATGCTCCACCTCGGATCGATGTGGTCAGGCTTCTGAACAGCTTGGGGCTTAGGTTTGGGTTTGGGCTTAACTTTGGCCTTCGCAGGCCGCTTGGCCGGTACTGACTTTCGTTTTGGGCGTTGCATTGTATGCGTCGCCATGATCATTCTTCCTTGCCCTGAGGGCGTTTAGTGCGGCCAACAAAAGTTGCTCGCTGCATGGCCGCGGTGCGCGAGCAGGTGTGTTAGGGTTTAGGTGGAGAAGCTCTCGGTCATCGTTGTATAAAAGTGCGGCGCGCCGTAGGAAATGACGAAATGCCGGCGCGCCGCGGTCACCAGCCATCCGGGCCCCGCACTAGATCAGCGGAGCCGGATGGCGGCGGCGGGGACGAGCAATTAAATACTTGGACCGGCTGGCGATTCAACGTTTTCAAGTCCGGCCCCAGAGTTGGTTGCCGATGCTACGGCAGTGATTTTCATGGCTTTTTGCCAACCGTTGGTCAGGCGGATTTGCCTGAGCAACTCGCTGCCGAGCTCCGTGCTTTTAAATTCAATAATGGCGGTCTTTCGATCCTTCTCCTCAATGACAACCCCGGACAATGGCAAACCCACGATGTCCGCTCCGCCATTCCCGTGGCCTGGCGCCCAGAGAAACGCATTGATCGTGATTTCGTCGCCTGGCCGCCATGGGTGATGCATCGTGTAAAATGCGTCAGCCCACAGATCATCCTTACCCGCTCGGACCCATTTACCGGGCTCTGTTTTGCTACGGACCGCGCAAACTATCCGGCCATCCTCCGTCCGGACATCGACTAGTTGAGCGCTGCATATCCGATCAATAATGCCGCTTATCTTTTTGTCACCCCAATACACCTCTACCGGTTTGTCGAGATCGGAGTAAATATCTTCTGAGTCTGGTAGCTGGGACATACAGTTCTCCTGCGTGAAAGTTCGTAAAAAGGGTGGCGTGTTGCGCGATTCGAGCAAAAAGTGCGGCGCGCCGGAATGTCGACGGCGCGCCGCGACCACCACCTGACTGACGCCGACACGATCGGCGGCGACAGATGGCGGCGAGGATAGGTCAAATTAGGAGTCAGCCCGCCGTCAAAGGTACACGGACCATTCGTCACCGAAGTCGTGCCCCATCTCAGCGATAGTGAAGTTGAGATATACGTTTAGGTTCTTAGCGGCGGCGGCGTCGCTAGCGTCAGTTGATGTGGTCCTGCAATCAAGTTGATCGAACCTCACGCAAACATTCCCGTGGTTTTCGCGAGCTACTATGCATCCGAACAAGAGATAGTCTACGGTGACCCCACCGTCTTCGACTGCGAGGCCTCCCCAGACGGAATCGCCAACCTGAGGGTTACACTGATCACGCACCTCCTGTCGCAGCGCCTCAAGATTTTTTTGATGTCTCTGAATTTCACCGTTGAGCTTCTTCGCGTGCTGGGTTTCTGGTGGTGCGGGGCCGATCGATTCAACGCGGCCGATGGCGTCTTGGAGTAGCGCGACATAGCTAGAAGTTAGTTTCTCCGCGTTGATTCGGCATCGCTCGGCCGGAGTCAGTGTCGTCTCGCGCGTTTCAGTGGATTGAGGCATATTGAACTCAGTTTGAGAAAGCATTAGATAGCTCCATTTCAAAGGAAAACGGGTGGTACGAATCACCGCGAAACTCACTTTATCGCGGCGAAGCTTAAGATTGACGTGTCGGTTCTTCTCTCAACGATTACTCCGCCAAATTAGGTCACACTCGACATCAACCCGCCCGAGTTCGCTCCCTCCCCAAACGGCGCCGATCTTGCTTTTGGGGAAACTTATCTCGGGCGTCTCGACTTCGATGCCGGCGTCAATGCTCCGAACTTTTCCGGGCCGTTCAGACGTGATAAAGAGATCGCCACGAGGACCTAACTCAAGGAACTTGACGACAGCTGGGTCGCCGCCCTTGATTCGTGGCGGAGCGTCAGGGCTTAGAAAGCCGCGTTGTTCTTCATATTGGCGCTTAATCGCGCTTCGCCGATCGATCGCCGAATTAGAGGTCGGGAGGGCGTGCGCCACCCCTAGCATTTCATCAATTTGTTGTCCGAGTTCGACGTACTGAGTAATCAGTTGGTTTATGGTTTGATTGTGCCATAGTGAGTTTGACATGTGGGTGCCCTTTTACTTGCTTGACACATCGTCTCGCCGCGACGAACAGCTAGCCTGTCCGGATCTGGGGAATGGCGACTGTTGTTGCGAGACCCCGATTCGTGACGTTCTCGCGTGCGTAATCAGAAGAATTTTTTGATCCCCGATGGTTCTTTATGCCTCCGCCTGCGCGTCGGTCGGTCTATGCCCTCAACACGGCGGCGCAATTCGAATTCCAACAGTGACGACTCCGAAATTCGCCAACGCGGCCTCATCGCCTTACTGGACCGCGCTACTGAAAAGGCCCGCAGCTCTCGATTGCGAATCAAAGTGCGGACGCCACCTTCGCTCAACTGTAGCCGCTCGGCCACTTGCTTTACGGTGAGCGCCAAGTCGCCAGCTCCCAGGCGAACGACGTCATCTGCGGTTGGCACAGAAATCGATGGTTTTAGATGTACGTCAGGCATCGCCGGCACAGAGTCGACGGGGAATTGAGCGGATGTCAGGGAACCGACGCGATGCTTAAACGAGCAAGCGGCGGTGTTTTTAGAATCCCTGCAAAGTTCACTGCGCCTGAGCAGTGATTTTGCATTTCGAGCAAGCGTATCCGCGAGAAAAAAATCTATGGTAATCAGAGATGTAAACGCTGCGCTTACATCACGAACGACCGACGCCGGTTACATCTCAACATATCCGTCCAAGCGGCCGTTCTCTTTGGCGCCACGAACTAGTCGCTTGGTCGGATCGTTTTTGGCCCGATGCGCATGATAAGCCCTATTGAACAGCGGACAACGTTTCTGTGATAAGGACTGGATCGGGACGGGCGTCCGAAGGAGTCTCGCAACTTCCGTTTTCGTGCACTTTCCGCCTGACCGCTGCAAACTCATGAAAATCGTGACCGCCTCCAAATCTCGTTCCGTTGCCTTAGTCAAGTTACTTCTTACTGGAGGCGACGTAGATTCGGTTATTGCAAGCGCGTCCGCCTCATTCGGGACTTCGCCCTTCAGCAAATCACGTGCAAGTTTTAGCTCGGAAGTTAGCTCCGAAAGCATTTCGCAATCGAGTTTGAGCAGCCGGGACTGATATTTTCTCGCGGCATTCGCCAGCCGCGCGACGTCCCCCATCCATGCTGGGAATCGCCAGGAACTACTTTCGTCTGGTGATAAATCCCAATACGAAGGTTTGAAGGGCTTCAGGAAGTAGTGCGCTGAATTTAAGAGGGAGCCATGATTACTTAAGAAGAGCCGGTTACACGATTTTTCCGGGTGTCGTTTTGAATATGCGCTCATAAACCAGTAGTGAAGCTCGACTTTCGTTCTGGAGCCGTTGACTCGGTTCCACAGACGGCGAATTTCCGCCTTCGCGCCTCGCGGAGTTTTTTGATTTTTTACTAGATCGCTACACAGCCTCTCTGTCCGTCGGAAAAAACGAAGAGCACTCCGATGAAACTGATCCAGTTTGAGCACACTTTCTGAGTCATTGTCGATGAACACGTTACCGACTCCTTCGCGATTCTTATCGCACCAAAAGCGTAATTCACCCCTGCTCAAATGCATTAAACGGTCGGCAGGGTCGGCCAGTCCAGCGTGTAAGGCTAATTGCCGAATCACCTTGAATGGATATTTTCGCGTTAAAAGTCTACGTTTCGTCGAGATTTATGACCCAGCGCTTACACACCAGCAGACGCCAATCAACACCCACTGGTTGCCCAACTAAGTAAGCAATTTGACACGCTCACGCGTATTGGTAAGCAACCCGGACGCAATTAATCGCATACAAAAGCGTTGATGCCGTCGCCGGAGCTCCGTAGACGCGCCGACCGATAGGCTGTGCCGAGCCTATTTGGCTCTGTTATTGGGATAAAGCCATTGTCTTACGTGACCGGCTACTGCCCTCAAGCGTTCATCGCCTATCTTCTCGCGGTAGACGCCCGCCATCGAATTGTCGGCGTGCCCCATGATATGGTTAACTGCGACTTGATCCTTCGATTCGCCGGCGATCGTCTCGAAAGTGTGGCGCAAGGCGTAGAACCCGATGCCGCGCCGGTAGATTTTCGGGGGCACTTTTACGCGACGCTTCCGTGCTTCCTCCGCCGCCTCGGAATCGATCGAATCAATGAGCTTGCGGAACTCTTTCGTCACTGGACTGTCCGATGTCTCTTTGGCCCAGGGCTGTCCATATTTTGTAATGAAGACCAAATGCTCGAATGCTTCATCTCTCGACGGTCGCCGCGAGTGCAATGCTTCCTGAATCGCCAAAGCTGTTTCGGGCCACAGCGGGCACCGCCGTTCTACAGCAGTCTTCGGCCTCGGAAAATCGACCCATCCGTGCTTCAGATCAAGGGCGCTCCTGGGAAGCGTGCCACAATCATAGTTCCCGAACCCACAATTGATGCCAAGTAGGATCATCGCCTTGAGCGGCTGATCAGCGCTCGCAATGATTATGCGGAGCGCGTCGGCCTCTAGCAGACGTTGCCCCACTTTCTGTCGATGGGCCCGCATGATCCGCTTTTCAGGACGCTTGAAAGTCGGACCGAATCGCACTGGTTTTTCGATCAATGCTGCATCGAATCCGTATTTGAACAGCGTGCGGATTCCCTGCACTTCTCGGCTAAGAGCGTGTGGTCCTAGTCGCTTCGCTAGTGTCGCACGTAGAGCTTGAAAATCATTGGCCGCAAGATCATCGACGAGACGGTTTTTACCAAACGCCTTTACGACGACTTTGCATGTAGCGTGGTAGTCCCGAAACGTTCGCAGCTTGATCTCACCTGAATCCACTTGGTGCGACTTGGCATCCAGGAAGTGGTTACAGAGGTCAGCTACACAAAGGCTGTCTGAATCAACGCGAGGTGTACGGCCGGCAAGCAAATCGTCCTTTTGTTCGAGCCATTGATCCAGCGCTGCCTCGCCGCGAGGGTCATTGGCGATTTTGCCGAAGTAATGGAGCTTGCCCCGAACCTTTTTTGCCCAGTATCCCCTGGCGTGCGGAAACAGCGGAAAGTCGGCATGGGGTTTCTTGGGCGGTCGGCGCCGAATAGAATCTGGCATAGTGAGGACATCCATGCAGAGAATGGTATATGTTCGGCAGGTGCTTACTCTTGAAAGCTTACCGGGTGTACAAACGGGTGTACAGGGGACGAGTTCGGTGGCTGTTGAAATCGCTGTTTATCCTTAATTTTCCGATGTTTGCGCCCGTAGCTCAGCTGGATAGAGCAACGGACTTCTAATCCGTAGGTCGCAGGTTCGAATCCTGCCGGGCGTGCTGTACTTTCGCAAACCATGGATGCGCGGACGGGCACGGATGACGCTGCAAGAGGCTGAGGAATTGGTGAACCACTTGATGCGAGAGCATCGGCTGATTCCGAAATGGATTTTCCGATTCGATCGCTCTAAAGTTCGCTTTGGCAAGTGCGACTATACGAACCGAGTCATCTCGCTCTCGAGGTATTTGGTCGAGTTAAACAGTGAGCAGGAAGTACGCGATACGGTCCTGCACGAGATTGCTCACGCCTTGGCACCGCGCGGAGCTGGGCATGGCGAGGCTTGGCGAACGGTCGCACGGTCGATTGGCTGTAATGCGGCACGATGCTATGGCGAAGAGGTAATTCGACCTACGCCGCGGTATAAAGGAACTTGTCCTAAGTGCCAACGCGTGATTTTCCGGCATCGGCGAGCCGTCATTGCCTGCGGTCGCTGCACCCCCGTGTTTGATATGAAGTACGCATTCATCTGGTCTTAGAGCAACGTGCGCCGAGTGATGAGAGCTTCTTGCAGATTGATTTTTGTTGTCACAATTGAAATTGTGGCTTGCAGCACGATTAGCGCACTCGCAGTGGCAACGGAACCGCCGTCGTCCCCTGCTCTGTCAACGGTGCAAGAGATGATCGCGGCTCGCACGGACGTGTGGGGCGATGCGGCGATGCGGCAGCCGAACGGTCCGAGCTTTAAATTCTTTAAAGACCTCATGCCGCCGCTGCGGTGGGTAAATGCGGAGTTTCGGCATTATCCGATCGTGTTGAGCGCGCCACGCGCGCGGAAAAAGGCGCGGTTCGAATCCAACGGCGGGGCCGTGAACCCGCGGGCGAATAAGAAGCCCATGTGGTTCGAAGACGGAGATCCGATCACATTCGAAGTAGGAAATCCGTCGGAACCGTTCGGCGGCGACCTTGAACGGTTGAGTCAGCCGGAATACTTGGATGGCTTCCTGCCAGTGGTAACCGTTCGATATCGAACCAAGGGCGCAACGGTCATCGAGGAGGCATTCGCTCCGGCGGTTGAATCGTACGCGGCCCGCGGCACGGCGATGGTGCGGTTTACGTTGGCGAAAGGCGTGGGCGACGAGCGCATTCAGGCGCGAATCGGTTCAGAGGACGCGCTGCACGTTGCCGATAGTTGCGTACAAAACCCGAAAGGAGAAACGCTTGTCGCTTTTTCTGCCGGGTGGAAGTGGGACGGTGAGCTGAAGGCGCTTGTCGCGGATCTGAAGGGAGACGCAACGACGGAGCTTGCGATTTTTACGAAACCGAATTCTTCGGCCACTCGGGTTTCAGCCGAGGAATTCGAAGGTCAGAAAAAGGCGTGCGTTCAGAGCTGGAACAAGCTGCTAGATGATGGCACTAAGCTCATCACGCCCGAGCCAATCGTCAACGACGCTTGCCGCGCGCTCCTTGTTGGCATTTACATGCTGACTGTAAATGATCGGCTGAATTACAGCGCCGGCAACGCTTACGCGAAATTGTATGAAGGAGAATGCGGCGACACGCTACGGTCGCTGATGATGTTCGGCCACTTGGGCGATGCGCCTGCGATGCTCAAACCACTACTGCAGTTTGACCGCAAAGCGACGCGATTTCATGTCGCCGGACACAAACTTCAGCTGCTCTCCTACTTTTATTGGATGACGCGCGACGGCCACACCGTGCGCGAGTATGAGACGCTGTGGCGACCTTCGGTCGATCTGATCCTTGCGAGCCGCGAATCGGAAAGCGGATTGTTGCCGAAGGACAATTATGCCGGGGATATCGCCGAGCAAGTGTACTCGCTGAATTCGAATGCCAACTGCTGGCGCGGATTGCGGGATGTGGCAGCAATGCTGGAAGACATGGGTTCGGTCGAAGAAGCTGAAAATCTACGCAAGACTGCCGCGGAATACCGCGAGGCGATCCTTGATGCGGCCAGTAAAAGTATCCAAATGGATGCCCAGCCGCCCTTCGTACCGGTGGCGTTGCTGGCCGACGAACCGGCTCACGATCCGCTCACAGCCACGCGAACCGGCAGCTATTACGATTTGATTTGCCCGTATGTCATCGGCTCGGAGATTTTCGGACAAGGGTCCAAGCAGGAAGATTGGCTGCTCGGCTACATGCAGCAGCACGGTGGAATTGCGATGGGAATGGTTCGCACGATGCCGGCCCAGGGAGAATTCAAAGACACGCCGGGCGTCGTTCCGCTTTACGGAATTCGCTACCAACTGGCGCTATTGCGACGCGACGAACGTGAAAAGGCGCTCGTAGGATTTTACGGTCAGCTCGCCCAGGGCATGACGCGCGGCACGTTTATCGGCGGCGAAGGCACGCGTTTTTTGGGCGGCGATGCGAACGGCAGAACGCTTTATCTCCCGCCGAACGCCTCGACCAATGCGGCTTGGCTTGTAGCTCTCCGCTATCTCCTCATTCAAGACTGGGATTTGGATGAAGATGGCAAGCCCGACACGCTGCGGTTACTCTATGGCGTGCCGAGAAGCTGGTTGGTGGATGGAGCGCACACGACTATTGACGACGCGCCGACTATGTTCGGTCCAGTGTCGCTCGACGTGAGCTCGAAGGTGAGCGACGGCCTCGTCGAGATGCGGCTTGCCCCGCCGAAAACCGCGGCAAAACAAATGCTGCTTCGCGCGCCCGTTCCGGCTGGCTATCAAATAGAGTCGGTGGAAGTCGATGGGGCGAAATTGGAACTCGTCGGCGGGAATTCGGTGGATCTATCTCGCCGAACGAAACCCACGGTCGTTAGATTTCGAGTTCGTCGAGACTAATCCAAAGCGACCAGCTCAATCTTCGATTAACGGACGGGCCCACAATGCGCGAATCTGGTCCTGCAGTTGGCCGAGTTCCCATTGAATGCGGACTTCGGGCGGTTGCTGATCCAGCGATTTGAGCGCCGCCAGTCGGGCCTTGGCGACGTCGATCGAGGCTTTCTCGCGGCGCAATAGAACGTCGGTAACCGTGCCGGCTTGAATCTTATTCGCCTTCAAGGCTTCGTCGTAATTATTTTGCATGGCGCTCACTGCGTCTTGCGTCGCTTGGATTTGAGGGCCGTATGGATTTTCTCGGCCATTGGCATCGAGCTGCTTCAATCGACCTTGCGCGAGCTGCACGCCAGCCTTCAGCTCGGAAGTCATCTCCTGCGATACGGAGTCTGCCACAGCCTGGTTTTGGCTGTTGGCCTGCGCCAAACGAGCTTCCGCAAGTTCCACGTTGGCGGCGGCGTAATCTCGCTCAAGCTTCTTCCAGGAGTTCGAATCCGTTCCGCCCGCGAATAGCATATTGAGGGTCGCCCCAAACGCGATACAAGACAGCACCAGGAATACGAATTTGCATCGCTTGAACATGAGAGTAGCTCCAAAAGCATTTTTGGCGTGAAGTGTCGCACTTGTCAGTTTAGTCAGAGCGAAATCAGAAAAGCAACGAGGGGGTAGGCTAATTACGCTTCTGCGGGAAGTGACCTATAATAAACAGGTAACGTCAAAAGATGAGGTCGTGATGCCGCTCGAACTGGATATGCCGTCGCTCACCGCGGGCGAGTCGATATTTCTTTGCCCGGAGACGAAGCTGCCACTGCGGGCTTTGTCGCTGCAAGATGCACAAGCAGCTTTGGGGGCGAGCGAGTTAGTCACGCGAACGAATGTCGACCCAGCCCCCACCGGCGTGACTTCGCGGCTGATGGTGCGCTCCGATAACGCTTGCGCGTATCCGATTGTTGACGGTATCCCGATCTTGCTGGCGCCGGAGCAAATCATGCCGGCCGGCCGCGCTCGGGCGTTTGACCTCAAGAACCCGAAATATGCCGAAGCGTACGAGGAGATGACGCATTACAACCAGGTTGCGAAGGCCGAGGCGGCTGCGATCCGGGAGTCGGAATCCTACCACGTCATCGAACCGGTATTGCGATTGCCGGCCGATGGCCGCGGCGATTTTCCCGAACCCAAGGTCAATTGGGTTGATTGCGTTCCCGACTGCAAAGCCCAGTACGAGGCCTACCGCTACTTGAGTCCCGTGGCAGGCAAGCGCGTACTGCAGCTTGGCGGCAAAGGAATTCACGCCGTTAAAAGCCTGCTCGCAGGCGCAACGGAAGCCTGGGTGATCACACCGATGCTGGGCGAGATCTATTGCTCGATTGCGCTTGCTGAGGAAGCCGGCGTGCGCGAGCGGTTGCGGTGCGTCGTTGGCGTGGCGGAGGAAATTCCGCTTGTCGACAATATGTTCGACGCGATCTATTCCGGCGGTTGCGTTCATCACATGACCACCGAAGTGGCGATGCCGGAGATCGCGCGCGTGCTCAAACCAGGCGGGCGATTTGCCTGCACTGACCCGTGGCGAGCGCCGCTGTACGCCATCGGGACGAAGATTCTCGGTAAGCGCGAGGTGAACGTCTATTGTCGTCCACTGACGCCCGCGCGGGTGGCCCCGCTGTTTTCCAGCTTTAAGACCGCTGAGAAAGTACAGTATGGAACGCTGACTCGCTACCCCGCGATCGCGCTCAGCAAATTTGGGATCAACGTATCATTCGATACGATGTGGCAGCTCTACCGCATGGATGACGCGGTCTGTTCGTTCATCCCAGGCATGCGGGGCTTCGGCAGCAGCGTCGCACTGTTTGCCATGAAGTAGCTTACGCCCCAAATTTGCCGAGGCGCTGCGCGTTGGCGAGCGCCAACGTCATCAAGTGCTTGGCTTCGAATTGCCCGAGACCTCCGCGGAGGCATTCACTCTCGCCAAAGCGTTCGCAGCCGTCGGTGCGGCAGAACTTGGCGGAAAGAAGCGTCGGCACCGGATGCCAGCTGTGACTCGCAAGCATGCTGGGCGTGCTGTGGTCGCCGGTGACGATGAGCACATCGGGCTTGAGCGCCGTGATGCGGGAAACGGCGGCGTCGAAGTCTTCGATCCGCTTCACTTTGCTATCGAAATTGCCGTCTTCGCCGGTGCTGTCGGTGTATTTGTAGTGGATGAAGAAGAAGTCGTACTTCTGCCAATGCTCTTCGAGTACGGTCATTTGCTCGGCAATTGTTTGTGCCTTGCCAAGGATGTCCATCCCCACCAACCGCGCGAGGCCCTTGTACATCGGATAGACGGCGATCGCGGCGGCCTTCAGGCCGTACACTTCTTCGTAACTCGGCAAAGCCGGCTTGCCGGAAAAACCGCGCAGCGTAAGGCCATTGGCTTTCGTCTCCGATTTCAGCAGCTCGCGCGCCTGGCGGACGAATTCTTTGGCGACCTCGGCCGTTTTCTTGCTTTGCGAATCACTCGCGACCGGATCCAATGGCGGCACGCCGGTGATTTGTGGATCGGTATCTTGAACGCTGCCATGTAAACCGGCGCCGCGTAGGACTACGACGAATCGATGTTCTTTGACCGGTTCGACAAAGACCTCAACTCCCGGGATTTTAACGGCGCGAAGCTTGATCGCCAGCGGCGCACTTTCTTCCGTTGGAATTCGGCCCGCGCGGCGGTCGCTGATATTGCCCTTCGCATCGAGCGAGCAGAAGTTCGCGCGGATCGCGACGTCGCCCTCTTTAAGCTCGAAGCCAATCCCGGTCGCTTCGAGCGCGCCGCGGCCGATCATGTACTGCAGCGGGTCGTAGCCGAACAAGCCGAGATGCCCCGGGCCGCTTCCGGGGCTAATTCCCGGCAGCACAGGGATGCTGCTGCCCAGCACGCCGGCTTTGGCGAGTGCATCGAGGTTCGGCGTCTTCGCGGTTTCGAGCTCGGTGCGACCGCCCGGCTGTTGCGGAAGGCCGCCGAGGCCGTCGCCGACGTACATCACGATCTTGGTCGAGTTTTTGACATGCAGTTCACGCGTGAGACGATGTAAATCCATGTGCCGGAGTCGAAAATCGGGTGCCTAAGAATTGTCGAATGAGATTTCATCGTCGCAAAAATCGGAACCGCCGCAAGGGGATGCGGCCGCCTTCACGGCAATTGGCATCAGGCTCATTGTTTGGACCGCCACGTGGAGTTACGGTATTAAGCCGGTGGGAACCGTGTTCAGGTTGGCGTAGCGTTTGCAGCCGCTTATCGGGGACCGCTCAGCGTAGACGCAATTTGCTTTTAAAAAGAAGAGGCCATCGCGATGGGTACCAACGTTACCTGGCTAGGACACAACGCCTGGTCAATTGAAACTTCAGGCAAAACGTTGTTGCTCGATCCTTTTTTGAACGACTCGCCGACGGCGCCCGTCAAAGCGGACGCCGTGACGGCCGATTACATTTTGTTGTCGCACGGCCACGGGGATCATCTCGGCGACACGGTCGACATCGCCAAGCGGACCGGCGCTGTCGTGCTGACGAATTTTGAAGTGAGCCAGTGGCTTGGGAAAAAAGGAGTGCCTGCGGAGAAGTTAATCGGCTTGAATCCCGGCGGCGGCAGCAAGCAACCTTTCGGCCATGCGAAATTCACGATTGCCCACCATAGCTCCAGCATGCCAGATGGAAGTTACGGCGGCGTACCCGGCGGGTTCCTGTTAACACTCGAAGACGCGCGAATCTATTTTGCTTGTGATACGGCGTTGTTTTTGGATATGAAGCTCATTGGCGCCAGTCCGCTCGATCTGGCCGTGTTGCCGATCGGCGACATGTTCACGATGGGTCCGGAAGATTCGATCGATGCGATCAAGCTGCTCAACCCGAAACGAGTCGCGCCGTGCCATTACAATACCTGGCCACCGATCGCACAGGATGCGGCCGCTTGGGCGGCAACGGTTCAGTCGCATACCGCAGCTACGCCGGTGGTTCTCGAGCCGGGGGGCGTGATCAATCTGTAGGCGGGCAGCCGCCTGGTGCGAGTGCAAAACAAGCTCGTTTTGCCGGGTAAAATCGCGCCCCCAAAGCTCCAGCGATGTCGATTTCCAGGCCTGATTTCAGGCCCCAACGCCTACCGAACGGGGCGAGCGGGGGTAATAATAGTGGTTCTCATTCTTGCCTCTAATCGTCAGTGCTTCCCGAGGAACCAACCATGCGTACTCGTTTTCCGTTTTTAGCATTACTCGAAGCCACTGCGGCTTTTGCCGTGTTGTGGATCGGGTACGCAGGCGCCTTGCGCGCGGATGAACCATTGCGGTGGAAGTTCGAAGTTGGGGAAAAACTCAACTACAACATGGTGCAAGATATGAACGTCGCGGTCGGCGAGCAGGTGATCGCAAAGATGCACCAGGAAATGGAAATGATTTGGGATGTGGAAGGCGTCGATACGGCAACGGGAGAGGCGGTGATCAATCAGAAATTCGACCGCATCAAACTCAAGCTGACGTCACCGCGAGGCAATATCGACTACGACTCGAAAGACGACAAAGTGGCCACGGGCCTGGAAGCCCAGATCGCTCCGCTTTATAAGGCCATCTCACAAGGCGATTTCGAGCTCACGGTGACTTCCCGGGGCGAAATCAAGGACGCGAAAATTCCTAAAGACGTGCTTGCGGCGCTCAAGAGTTTGGCGGACTCGACGGCCGGAGCCAGTGCGCAAAAGGAAACCAAAAAGGAAGGGACGGCCGAGGACCTGAGCAATTCGCCTTTTGGCGATTACGCTACGGAGAGCGGCTTCAAGAAAATGATTTCGAAGAGCGTGTTCGTCCTGCCTAAGGACGCTCCGAAGCAAGGAGAGGCTTCAAAAACCAGTGTCCAGTTGACGAACAACGACGGGGACAAACAAGTCGTGGAATCGTCTTACACCTACGAGGGTACGAAAGATGTGGACGGCGTCACACTAGCGGTGTTCAAGCCTCAGTTAACGCTGAGCTTTGCGGATGGAGGCGGAGCCGGAAAATCCACGATCGAGCAGCAAAGTTCTGACGGCGAAGCGCTGTTTGATATTGCGAAAGGTCGTCTGCGGTCCATGAAACTTGAGCAACACGTGACGATCAATTCGACTTCAGCCGGCCAACCGGCGCAAGAAAAACTTGATCAGACCATCGACGTCCAGGTTTCCCCGAGAACTGAAAAGGATGGCGAAACGAAATCCGCGGCCGCAACTGAGCCGGCATCGAAGAAATGATATTCGGAGTTGTTCCCAAGGATTTATTTTGCTGTCGGCCGAACTTGAATTTGGTCAGCGACGACGCGAACTTCGAATGTCTCGACACCGAGGCGGGGATTGTCTGCCCATTTGCCGTCTGTTATTCGAAATCGCCACGCGTGCCACGGGCAGGTTACGGTGCCGTCGCAATCCAAATAACCCGCGCCCAGCGAGGCGCCCATGTGAGGGCACAAATCGTCGATTGCGTAATACTTACCCGATTGCAGAAACACTGCCACGAGTCGATCGCCAACTTGAAATGAGCGTCCTTCGCCCTCGGGGATTGCGCCGACTTTAGCGACGGTTACGAATTCTGCTTCGGTGGGGTCGGACATTACAACGCGGACACTTTACTTGAGATTTGTTGCAGCAGAGTCCAGCGCACGTTTTGCGGTGCGACGACCTGCGGCCCAACTGCTAAAATAAACAATTATGCTGCACGACGACAGATGAGGAATAAACCTTGTCGTCGTCATCGCCGTAGAACGAAGTTGCCGTGTCGCACGATCCTGATTCCATCTCGTTTTCAGATTTTCAGTCGCTTATACGCCGGATGTACTTTGATAAAGACCGAGCGCGGGGCGTCGATGGCACATTCATGTGGCTCATGGAGGAAGTCGGCGAACTGGCTGCCGCACTTCGCGAAGGGACGCCGGAAGAGCAAGCCGCTGAATTCGCTGACGTACTGGCTTGGCTGACGACAATCGCCAACGTCGCTGAGATCGACTTAACCGCCGCCGTTCGCAAAAAATATGGCGCTGGCTGCCCTGGTTGTAAACAACTTGTCTGTCGCTGTGACGATGCCGGCAAGCCGTAGCACGCAACTACCCGAAAATTCATCGAGAGCAGGATTCGTCGCCGACGCATAGCCACGACAATGATGCGAAACATCCGTCATCGGAAACGAACTCATCGCCGCTTGTTGCCATTGGTCGCGGTCATCTGCGTATTTCAATGCTGCTCTCCAGCGATTGCTGATGAAGCAGCCGCTGGGCCGACGATAGCGCGTGTAGTAGTCGGTTTCAAGGGTTGTTATAAGCTCGGATTTTGGACACCCGTTTTCGTCGATGTGACAAACGCGGAGGGCGATCACGGCAGCAGCCTGCGGGTTAGCGTCACGGTGTCGGACAGCGACGGGGTGCCTACGACGTCGACTGTCGCGGTACCAATTTCAACCGATAGTCACGGACAACGAACGGTCACGGTTTACACCCAGATTGGCCGGATCGCTAGCTCCGTTCAGGTAAGTCTTCTCGCGGGCGACCGTCAGATTGATTCTCGCACAGTACTGCCTTCCGAAAACCAAAATGTGGATTCGGCCGTCCATCCGATCGCGGCGACGAGCGAATTCGTCATATCGTTAGGCAACAGCCCGTACGGCCTGCCAGAAGCCGTTGGAAATCGAACAGCGAACAGCGGACACACCGGGCGCCGCATACTTGATCTCGATCAAGTATCGTCATTGCCGACGGAATGGTACGGGTACGATGCCGTGGATGTGCTCGTCATTTCGGTAGGGAATGGTCAAGCGTGCCGCGAGTTGGCCGCCGACAAAGCCAAGCTAACCGCGATCGAGCGGTGGGTGGAACTCGGCGGTCGATTGGTGATTCTATGCGATGGCAAGAATGCGGAGGCTATGTTGGGGTCCGGCGGTCCGCTCGCCTCGTTCGCTCCGGGCAAGTTTGCGGGAACGATTCATTTGCCGGAGACCAGCTCGCTTGAGCGTTTCGCCGTGTCGACCGCGATCACCGGCGGCGCCGTAGAGGTTCCCAACATTACCGAGCCGCAGGGGAACATCGAAGCTTATGCCGGCAATCGTTCGTCAGAATTGCCGATCGTCGTTCGCACACCGCGCGGGTTCGGCGAGATTGCATTCGCAGGCGTTGAATTCAGCCAGCCGCCTCTCTCGCTTTGGACAGGGCGTATTTCGTTTCTACGCGCGTTGCTGCAACCCTATTTACGCAGCTCAGACGCGGTTGATTCCACACAGAAGTTAGTGGCCACCGGATCGAACGATCTCTCCGGTGCGCTGCGACAGCAACTTGGCCAGGCTTTTTCTGCCGTCGTGCCGATTGGTTTTCCGCTCGTGGCCGCTCTTGCGATCGCGTATTTCTTTTTTTTGGGACCGATCGATTACTTGCTCGTCAAACGCTGGTTGCGCCGACCGCTTTTTGCTTGGATTTCGCTGCCGCTGCTGATCGCAATTTTCTCCGCCGCTGCGCTCGCGATGAATGGATGGTCGAAAGGGCCGCCGGGGGCGCGACTAAACCGCCTTGAGCTTGATGATTTCGATACCATTAGCGGCCAGGCTCGGGGTACGTTGTGGGCGACGATTTACAGTCCGAAAGCGTCTGAATTTGACCTCACCGCCCAGCCGCAGCGCGACAAACAGAGTTCGCTCGCGGAAAACGGCAACATGCTGTTTTCGTGGTGGGGACTTCCGGGAAACGGAATCGGTGGGATGCAGTCCTCCACAAGCGATTTGGGGCTCATTCGCAATGGGTATGAATATGGCCCCGAGTTGAGCTCGCTTGCCCAAATGCCGGTGTTGGAGTCGGGCACGAAGTCCTTGCTCGCACGATGGGCAGGTTCGTCCCCGACGAAGATCGGAGCTCAACTAACCGATGTCGACGGCCTCATCGCGGGCACGATTACAAACGACACGGGCACAAGGCTTCGTAACGCGCGGCTGCTGTATGGTTCTTGGGCATACCGTTTGGGTATCTTAAACGCGGGGGAGCGGGTCGAAGTCAGCGATCAACTCAGCCCCCGGCGAGTGAAGACCGTTGTCACGCACGATGCGCTTGGAGAATCCGCAACTGGCGCAACGCCGGTGGAAGGGCGAGCTTTTTCCGCAGAGCAGGCGTCGCCAACTCAAATTCTAAACTTAATGATGTTTTACGAAGCCGCCGGAGGTATTGCATTCGCGCATCTCCCGAACCGCTATCAAGCCTATTGTGATCTTAGCCGGCAGCTCGATTTGGGACGGGCAATCCTGGTTGCCGAAAATGCTGAGGGTCAGGTTCAACTGGTCGATAGCAAGACGAACGCAGCAATCGGAAATGAAAACTTGAATACGTCCGCAGTCATTCAGAGATATATTCTGCCCGTCGAGAAGCCGAGCACGCGGTAGCAAATTAATTGTCTAGGCAACGAAAGTAGTGCCGGCCATGGAAACAATGATCGAGACCCGCGACTTAACGAAGAAGTACGGGGAGCTGTATGCGATCAAGTCGATCAATTTGAATTTGCAACGCGGCGACCTATTCGGATTCATCGGGCCGAATGGCGCGGGCAAGACGACGACGATGCGAATTCTTGCCACACTGCTCAACCCCACTTGGGGCGAGGGCTACGTCGGCGGCAACTCGATCTACACGCGCCCGAAGGAAATTCGCCGCATGATCGGCTACATGCCCGACTTCTTCGGCGTGTACGACGACATGAAGGTCATCGAGTACCTCGAGTTTTTTGCGGCTGCGTATCGCATCCGCGGTCCGAAACGCCGGCAAGTTTGCGACGAGGTGCTAGACCTCGTCGAGCTAGGATACAAACGCGAAGCGCTCGTCACCAGTTTGTCGCGCGGCATGACGCAGCGTCTCGGCCTGGCGCGGGTGCTGCTGCACGATCCGCAAGTTCTGTTGCTCGATGAACCAGCGAGCGGCCTTGATCCTCGCGCGCGCATCGAAATCCGAACGTTGCTGAAACGGCTCGGCACGATGGGTAAAACGATCATGGTTTCCAGCCACATTTTGCCGGAGCTGGCCGATATCTGTAACAAAGTCGGCATCATCGAGCGCGGCGAACTGCTGTTCAATGACACGGTGGCCGAGTTGCTTCATCGTGTTCGCCCGCACAAAGTGCTCAACATCGGAGTGGCCGGCGACGGCCAAGCGGCTTCTCAGATACTTCGTAGTAACTCGATCGTTTCGCGAGTCGATGTCGGCCAGGACCATCTCACGGTCACGCTCGTGAACGGACAGGCCGACTACAGCGAGTTGGCCACCATGCTCGTGAACGCCGGCCATCGCATCGTGCTGTTCCGCGAAGAGGAGTTGAACCTGGAAACAGCGTTTATGGCGCTAACAAAGGGCATTACGTCGTAAGGCTTTCGCACGAATCGAGCCGTGGCGATCGCCTTGTCAGCCGACGTAGAATCTCGGATACTAACTAGCTCGGAATCGCCGATTTTTGGGTGCTCTGACGCCCGCCTTCGGCCATCCGTAAATGGGCCCCCATCGTCTAGAGGCCCAGGACACCGCCCTCTCACGGCGGCGACAGGGGTTCGAATCCCCTTGGGGGTACTTTCGTTTCCCGCGGTTTCGGGCGACTTACTGCTTGCCCGTCGTGCGTTGGAGCAAATGGCCGATCGAAAAAATCAGCACCGAAGCAATGAGGAAGCCCAACATTTTGCTGGCGGTGATCGTCTGATTGAGCTGGGCAAGAATCGCCAAAATCGGAATCGTTAGCCCAACCATCTGCAGAAATCTCGCCACCGTGTACATCTGATGCACGGTAACATTCGAGGCCCGGCTTGGCAACTTGATTGAGCTGAGTGATCCCAACTGAGGATAGCGGCGCTATGACGGAAGACTCGGAACCGAGGCCATTCGGCCTTTTACAATGGCGAGCCCTGCGTTTGAAATGTCCGAAGTGCGGCAAAGCACCGATCTTCCGTGGCTGGTTTTCGATGAACGACGCTTGTGCTGGCTGCGGCCGACGATTCAATCGCGAAGCCGGTTATCTACTGGGATCAATCTATTTCAACTACGGCATCACCGCTTCGCTGGTGGTGATCATGTACTTCGCGATGTTCTTCGGGAACGTGCTGACCGACACGCAACGATTGATCCTACTCACGTCCTTCGGCGTACTATTTCCGATGTGGTTCTTTCGCTACGCGCGAGCGTTGTGGATCGCGTTCGACGAACTTTGGGATCCGTGGCCCAATGAAGAGGAAGTTCGGCGAATGCAAGCGGAGCGAGGCACGCAACGCTAAGCGACCTCAATCGCCACGATTACAGTCGTGCCGCGCAGAGCGACGACAGCCCTCTTAGCCCGTGACGTCGGGAACTTCTGAAATCTCGACGCCGTCCGCCGCCGCATTGGCATTCCGGGCGCGTCGAATCGTAAGGTAGGCCATGCTGCCCATCGTACAAAGCACGAGGTACGGCATCGACATCATGAACAGCACGCTGTAGGCGTAGCCAGCCGCGAGAGCCTGGCCATGCGGATCGTTTTGTGCCAGGCCGTCTTTGCAGGTCGGGCACGCCGCTGCCACGCTCGCCAGCATCAGCACCAACACCACCACAATAGCGGCGATGATCCATCGCAGAATCACGGGCTCGAATTGGTGATATATTGCTTTCATGACTTCACCTGGCAAGACTTCGCGGAGTCGGCAACTAATGCGTTAATTCTATTTTATTGCCCAACGGGCGGCCATAGGTGATAGAGCATCACGTACACGACGACGCCCGTCACCGAAACATACAACCAAATCGGAAATGTCCATTTTGCTAGCCGCACGTGCTTTTCTCGATATAAGGCGGAAACTGCGGCCCGCTCAGGCTCCGGCAGCTTGCCATCGCAGCAACCTAGAGCACGATAGCCCAGGTAGATTTGGCGAACTGCGAAGAACGGGACCGTCGCGGCTAGGATGACGTGCGAAGCCAAGATGGCCAAGTATACGTAACGCACGACACCGGGATGCGTGAAGCGCACGCTGCCAACATGTGCGTGATACCACAAATAGCAACCAAGGAACGCGATCGACACAACAAACGCGGCGAGCATTGTGCGTTTGTGCGCTTCCACGCGACCACGCTTGATGAAAAACAGTCCGGCGAGCAGCAGCACGGCGGCGAGGGAGTTGAGCGCCGCATTCAAGTGTACGATCGGATGAGCTGCAGCGAGAAGCGTCAATTCGTTTTCTCTTTCGCGGCTTCGGCGGCAGGCTTGTTATCGGCCGCTTTCTCGGCGGAATCTTTTGCGGCGGCCGGTTTGTCTGCCGCATTATTTTCGCCAACCACTTTCTCGTCCGCCGCGTTGTCCTCGGTCGCGTCTTCGTCGAGGCATTTGAGCAGCAACTTGTGGAAGCGATCGCATTCGCTTTCGCTGGTGCCGTCCACAACCGTGCGAATTTTGCCCTTCTTATCAATCAAGATGAGATAGTCCTGGTGCCCCTTCAGGCTCAGGAAAATCTTCATGCCCTTCGCGACGCGCTGGGTGTACTCCAAATCGCCGCGGCAGAAAAGCCAGTGCTCCGGATCGGCGTTCCAACGCTCGGCATATTTTTGCAGGGCTTCGACCGAGTCGTTATCGGGATCGCATGTGATGCTGACCCAGGTGACATCTTTCAGATCAGGCTGATTGGCCAAAATCTGCACGTTCGCGTTTAATCGCAAACATTGGCCGGGGCACGACGTGTAAAAGTAACTGGCCACCCACACCTTGCCACGCATATCGGTGGACTTGAATGGCTTGCCGCTACGTTCGGTGAGCTCGAATTCTTTCAGCGGCGGGCCGATAGCGTTCGCGGGGATCGCTTCGCTCTTGGCGATTGCGAATTGGTGGACCTGATACCACTTCCAGCCGCCGAAACCCATGGCAATAAGCACCGCGGCGCAAAGCGCGAATGGCAAGGCGGCGCTGTTCACCGCTTGGGAGGGCGTTGGTTGACGCGAAGTGCCGGGTTGGGCTTGCGAACTCACAGCAAATCTCCCGTCGATCTCGTTCCTGCGATGGACCACGCCGCGGCGAAGATCACGGCAGCAAAAGCCAGCGATACGATCCAGCAAAGCGAGAGCGACGGCAGGCCGACGCCCACGCTTTCATTTTGGAGGCAATGTCGCAGGCCGGCCACCCCGTAAGTAAGCGGGTTTAGGCGAACGATCCAGCCCAGCCAGCCCCCCACGTCCATCGGGAAAAAGGCGCCGGAGAGTAGCCACATGGGTAGAAGGAAAACGCTCATGATGGCGTGGAAACCTTGCGTCGAATCCATTCGCCAAGCGATCAGGAAACCTAGCGCGGTAAGCGCGATCGAGATCACGAACATCAGCGCGATTGCGGCAACCCATTGCAGAGCCGTTGTGGAGGGTGAAATCACCTGAAACCAGCCGAGCTTGCCGGTGATCCAGCCGAGGAACAAGAACACGATTCCTTGCAGCATGGCGATCGCCGATCCGCCCAATACTTTTCCCATTACGATCGACCATCGCGGAACGGGGGCCACCAACACACCCTGCAAGAAACCTTCGCGGCGATCTTCGATGATCGAGATCGTGGCGAAGATCGCGGTGAAGAGGAGGATCATCACCAGCGTGCCGGGAAAGAAATGAGAGTAGTCGAGACGGTTCGAGTCAGCGCCACCGACGCGTGCCGTGCCGAGACCCGCACCAAACAACAGCCAAAAGATGATTGGTTGTACCAGCGCGCCGAACACTCGGTTCTTCTGGCGGAAAAACCGCACCAGTTCGCGCTGGCTGAGCGTGAAGATCACGGGCCAGGCGGATACGGTCGCGGGTTTATTTACTGAAATGGTAGACATGGGCGTTCGATTCGGACCACAAGTTTAGTGGCCAGATTTTTTCTTTCTGCCACGTCCCTTTGGCTGCGTTTCAGGGTCAACTTCATTCCAGAATCGGTGACCAGTGAAGTGAATAAAAACATCTTCGAGCGTTGGCTTACCGAGCGTGATCGACTCGGTGCGATCCGGGAACGCTTCGACCAGCCGCGGAATCCATTGATGGCCATTTGGCTGCTCGAGGCGGACTGAGTTGTCGAGCACCATTGCCGGAATGTTAAACTGCTTTTGAATTTCGGCCGACAGCCCGGCCGGATCCTTGGTACGGATCGTGATCGAGTCTCCGCCAACAGCCGCCTGCAGGGCATCCGGCCTATCTAGCGCCGCGAGTTGCCCTTTGTGCATAATCGCGATCCGGTCGGCCCGTTCAGCCTCTTCCAGCAAATGCGTAGTGACGACGACCGTCACGCCGTCGTTATCGCGAACCTGCTCCAGATATTGCCACAAATCGCTACGAGCGCCCGGATCGAGACCCGTCGACGGCTCGTCCAGTAGCAAAAGCCGCGGACGATGCAACATGCCGGTGGCCAATTCGACGCGCCGCCGCATGCCGCCGGAAAGCTTTTCGACAAGGTCTCGGCTTCGCTCGGCGAGTCCCAGCCGGCTTAGCATTTCCTCGGCCCGCGTGTGCAGTTCGCGGCCGCCTAAACCATACAGCCGGCCATGGTGAATCACGTTTTCGAGCACCGTGAGTTTCTTATCTATGCTCGGCGATTGAAAGACCACGCCCAACTGCGCACGAATGGCGCTGGCTTCGCGACGGAGGTCGAGCCCCAGGATGCGAACTTCTCCCTGCTGAATGGGGATCAGCGTCGAAAGGACGCGAAAGAGTGTTGTCTTGCCGCTGCCATTAGGGCCGAGAATGGCGAAGACTTCGCGCTCGGCAATGCCCAATGTTAGATCACGAATCGCCTCGTGCTCGCCGTAGCGGTAAGCAAGGTGGGAAATATCGACGGCGGGCGCGCTAGACATACAGTGCGACGATCAGTTCGCGCCTTCCCGCTGGAGGTCTTTTTCCGCCGCTTTCAAATCGGACGCTTCGACCTTATGCGGATCGGCTGCATAAACCCAACGCTCCTCGGAATACCGCGCATATCCATTGTTTATGCGCCAACCAACATCGGGCACCAACATCAGCCCCAAAAACACGGACATGAACGTGGCCGGAATTGTGAGCACCCATTTCCAGTTAGCTTCCCACAACAAGTGCATGAAGAACATGATCACAAGCATGGCCTTCGTGCAGGAAATCGCCATCATCAGCGCGCGGCTTGCCGGCACCGGCACGTGCGCTCGCCAAAACGGAAAGTACGTGAGGAACGAGCCCGTGGTGAGCAAGCACAACGCCACAAACACGAGCAGGTATTTGCCATTGCCGCCATGATGGGCGTGGTCGTGGCTGTCGTGGCCGACTTCGGTATGTTGATCGTGATCAGACATAATCGTTAACTTCGTGGTCCGATGGGAGCGGCGAAAAAGCCCACTTAAAACAGGTATAAGAGCGGGAATAGGAATATCCAAACCAGATCAACAAAGTGCCAATATAGCCCAACGTTCTCTACTAACGTGGCGCGGCTCCGGTCGAGCGTCGTAAACAGCATCAACGCGAAAGCGATCAACCCCACAATCACGTGGATCGCATGGAATCCGGTCAGCAGAAAATAAGTGCTGGCCCACATCGGCCCGCCCGGAATCATGATCGGCAGCCGCAACCAAGGATTCTTTTCATTGATGCCTTCGCGCTCCTCGCCCTTCCCTTCCGATTTTCCATCGGCCGTTGGTTGTTCGTAGGCGGCATACTTCACGACGATGGCCGGTGGAATGGCGCCCGCTTCGGCGGCTTGAATGACCGTTCCTTGATCATGCGGCGGATAGATTTCGTACGCCAGTTCGGTGAGCTTTATGACGCCTTCCGGCGAATCCGGCTGATTGCGAACCGCGGTTTCCGCCGCGTCAACTTTCTTCATCACCTCGTCGATGACCAGGATCCGGGCTTTGTCGTCTTCCGTGGCGTTGGGTCCCTTCGCCGTGAGAGGCGTTTTCAAATCATTAAGCCGCTTCCGAACGGCCGCCGAGTAGTAGACATCGGCCTTGTCATACACCATGCCGTGCGGCTTCACTGGGTAAATGCCGTGTTCAAATTTGTGCGAGTACTCGTACATCTTCACGCCCAGGAACACGCAGCCAAGGAGCAGCGTGAGCGTGATGTACCCTTTGGCCTTGCCGGATTGATTCATCTTGGCGGCTTCGAACGCGAGCACAACCGTCACGCTGGAACAAATCAGCACGAAGGTGTTGAAGGCGCCGAGCGGTTCGCTCAGGAGCACATCGTGCGGCGCAGGCCACGCAACAGCCCCGAACCGAAGCACGATGTACGTGCCTATCAGCCCCGCGAAGAACATGATCTCGGTCGAGAGGAACAACCACAGGCACGTCTTCCCATTGGGAATAGGCAGTGCCGGCTGATACGATAATCTTGGACCGTGTGAGTCGCTCATATTTAAATCGATAAATCGGAAGTTTGCGTAATTATACGGCAACCATTAACAGTAGCCCCATCCAGCAAACCAAATACAATAAGCTGGCTCGCAACAACCGGCGGGCCGAAAAATCATCGCGTCGGAATAAAAACAGGACCGAAGCCGCGAGCTGCATAACGCCGAGCATCAAGGTCCAAAAGACGTAGATCGTGGGGCTGCCGGCCCAAGGCGTCATCGCCGGCACGAGGCTAACAGGGATCAAGGCCAGGGCGCCGATAACCGCTTGTGCCCCTGCCCGCAAACCAGTGGGTTCGACGACCGTCAGCATGCGGTGGCCCGCCCGAACGTATTCGCCGCGGTACAACCACGCGATCGCCATAAAATGTGGGAACTGCCACAGGAACATCACGCCGACGAGAGCAAGCGCTCGCATATCGATCGCAGCGCCGGTGGCCGTCCAACCAATAAGAATCGGCGACGCCCCGCTCACAGCGCCCACCGTAGTGTTCAACGGTGACCGCGTCTTTAGCGGCGTGTAGGCCAGAACATAAATCAACCAGGTTGCAAGAGCGACGCCGGCTGTCGTTAGGCCGACGGTAAACGCAAGCTCGGGCAGCCCGATGGCGAGCGTTATCACGCCGAACCAAATCACTTGTCGCGAGGTGAGGCGACCCGCCGGCAGTGGGCGAGTCGCCGTTCGTGTCATGAGTGCGTCGGTCGATTGCTCCCACCATTGATTGAACGCCCCCGCGCTGGCAGCGACCAATGCCGCTCCCATCACCGCGTTCAACAATACTACTGCAGCAATGCCGGACGGAGCAGCAAGGTGCGCCGCGACGACGATCGTGACCAGCTCGAGCATCACGATCCGCGGCTTTGTGAGCTCGACGTAATCGCGGACGCGGGCCGCCCAACTCGCGCGATCGCGAGTGGAGGCGAGCGAAACCCCGGCAGTGCTGGTAAGGCGACTCATATGGCGGCCCCCAATTCGCGTCGGACGACGAGCGGAAGTGGAGATTCAATGAGCAGTCGTTGGGCGTACAGCGCTAGCGCGACGGCGGCCCCTAATATCAGTGAGCCGACGGCGACGTGTGCCGTGACAATGTGCGTTTGCGTCCAACCGCCTTGAATCACCGCGACACTCTGGGGTGAAATCCAATGACTGGCCCACGTGGGCACGGCGAATTTCACGATCCAAGTGCTCGCGCCGAGCACGATCTGCAAAACGACCAAT
Organism: Planctomycetota bacterium; assembly: GCA_013286045.1. GTDB lineage: Bacteria > Planctomycetota > Planctomycetia > Pirellulales > Lacipirellulaceae > JABDGM01. Next base: position 37,932 of record JABDGM010000010.1, read on the forward strand.
CCCACCAGGGCCAGCGAAAGATTGCGCAATCGGGGAACTTGCCGGGCACGCGTCTGAATGATCCAAGCCACACCGATGATGTGCAGCGTGAGAATGGCCGCCAAGAACAAGTGAAACCGCACAGCCAACATGAACGTATCAGGCTGGGCATCGACCGGAACGTGACGGACGACCGCGCCCAGAACGAGTTGTAAGTAGGCCAGCACTGCGACAACCAGCGTCAGCCGTCGGATGATCCCAGCGCCATCGGTCGGCGATGAATCTGTTGCGCGGAGCCAACTGCGCGAAGTGAAAACAGCCATCGCGACGGTGACCGCGAAGAATGCGGGACCGGTGCAGCCATGCAACATCGCGAGCGTTCGCTCGTCGAGCAACACGCGCATACCACCCAGCACACCTTGAAGGATGACCAGTGCCAGCGCGGCGAAACCGATTCCCTTCATCCAGCGACGATTTTCATTCCGCAGAATGAGCACGAGCAAACCGATCGTCAGCATGCCGACGGTGGAGGCCAAAAGCCGATGACCGTGTTCGATGAACAAATCCCAAGGCCCAAGCAGCCAGGTTTGCCACGGATACAAGAACAAATTGTAGCCGTAGGTATTCGGCCAATCGGGAACCGCCATGCCCGCGTCGGTAGTCGTCACCAAACCGCCGATCCAAAGTAGCGGAAACGTTGCGCACGCCAGCACCACGGCCCAGCGGTGGGTCCAGGTGGAGTAGCCAGCGAGTGGTTCCGAGGCAGGCATGCGGTTAGTGAGCAGGCACGGCCGCCGGCCGGTTCTGCGGCGGCGGCATCGTTTGCGGATAGTAGTCGATGTCCACTTCCGGCGAGCCGTACTCGTACGGCCCGCGGTAAATCACAGGTTGGAAATCAAAGTTCCCGTGGCCCGGCGGGCTCGGTGCTTGCCACTCGAGCGTGTTCGAATGCCAAGGATTTCGCCCGGCAACCGGACCGAAAAAGATGCTGTAGAAGAAGTTGATCGCGAAAATGATTTGCGAGGCGACCATCAGAATCGCGCACCACGTGATGAACTGGTTTAACGCCAACAAGTGCCGGAAGGTCTCGTAGTGGTACGGATCGGCAAGACGCCGCGGGAAACCGACCCAGCCCAAGATATGCATCGGGTAAAACACGCAGTTCAGAAAGACAAATGTCAAGAAGAAGTGAACCTTGCCCCACTCCTCGTTCATCATCCGACCGAACATTTTCGGAAACCAGAAGTAGATCGCACCAAATACACCCATCGCCGTGCCAGCAAATAGAACGTAATGGAAGTGGGCAACGATGAAGTACGTGTCGTGGATGAAAATATCGACTGGCGTGGCCGCCATGAAGATGCCGGATAGGCCACCGATGATGAACATCGCCACGAACGACAACGCAAACAACATCGGCGTGGTGAACTGAATCTTCGCACCCCAGATCGTGCCGAGCCAGTTGAACACCTTGATGGCGCTCGGCAGCGCGATGAACATCGTAGCGACCATGAACGTCATGCCGAGCACCGGGCTCATGCCCGAGACGAACATGTGATGCCCCCACACGATGAACCCGAGGCCCGCGATGCCGGCGATCGAGTACACCATCGGCTTGTAGCCGAAGAGCGGTTTGCGTGCAAAACAGGCGATAATATCCGACACCATACCCATCGCCGGCAGAATCATGATGTACACGGCTGGGTGGCTATAAAACCAGAACAAGTGTTGCCACAGCAGTGGCTGCCCGCCGCCCGCAGCGTGTAGCGTGTTGTTCGCGCTCCAACCTTCTGGAATGAAAAATCCGGTGCCAAGCGTGAGATCGGCCAATTGCATGAAGCCCGCGGCCGTGAGAACCGGCAACGCGAACGCCTGCAGAACAGCGGTGATGAACATTGCCCAAATCGTCATCGGCAGGCGGAACATCGTCATGCCTGGCGCCCGCATTTGGATGATCGTCGTGAGATAATTGACCGAGCCCATCATCGACGACACACCAACGCAGGTGAGACCGACTAGCCAAAACTTCTGCGCCTCGATCGTCAGCGACAACGGCGGGTAGGACGTCCAACCCGACATCGGCCCCGTGCCAATGAAAAAGCTCGCACCGAACGCGGCGAACGCCGGCCACATGAACCAGTAGCTCAGCATGTTGAGCGTGGGGAACGCCATGTCGTCCGCCCCGATCATGAGCGGTATCAGGAAATTACCGAACGCACCGGCCAAAATCGGAATGATCACGAGGAAGATCATCACCGATGCGTGCATGGTGAACAGCATCGTGTAGGTTTCGGGAGCGATCTGCCCGCCTTGCGCCGAGAACAAGAGCTTGCCCAAGATCGGCATATCCGACCAGGGATACGCGAGTTGCCAGCGCACGCCCAGCGCCAACAGGCCGCCGATGAAGAACCAAACCAGCGTGCTGAACAGGAATTGGATCCCGATCACTTTGTGGTCGCGCGAAAATACGTACGTCGACAGGAAGCTGCCGACATGTGCGTGTTCGCCGTGGGCGTGAGCGTGTGAGTCTGCGGTTATGGTGCTCATGGCGAAAAGTCTTGGTCAGAGGTCTCGTTCTAATCCGTATCTGTACTTAGTGGTTGCCGTTTACGGGGTGGCTTGGGTGATGCGATGCGCCTGTTGCTCGGCAGATTTTTTCGCGAGCCAGGCGTTGAATTCGCTGCGCGGTTCAAACGTCGCCCGGCCACTCATCTTGTAGTGCCCCCAGCCGCACAACTCGGCACACACAATATCCACTTCCGCTTTCGATTCGCGGCATTTAAACCACATATACTGCTGCATACCGGGCACCACGTCTTGCTTCATCCGAATGTTGGGCAGGAAGAAGCTATGGAGCACATCAGCCGCCTTGATGCTCAGCAATATTTCTTCACCCGCGGGGAAATGAATCTCACCATCGACCAGAATGATGTCGTCTGGCGTGTGCAGAATTCCATCGGGCCCCGGGTAGCGCACATCCCAATTGAACTGGCGGCCCGTGATCTCGGCCGTCACCGGGATATCCGGCTTCCGCATTTTGGCATCCGCCCACGCATTCATCTGATAAATGGCGATGAACAGCAGCGTGACGGCTGGCAAAATCGTCCACACGACTTCCAGCGTGTGGCTGCCGTGCGAATACTTCACCGGCTCGCGATTCGTTCGGCCGTTGTACTTCCACATGAAGTAGAACAGCGCGCCTTCCGTAGCGACAAACAGGACGCCGGTCAGGTAGAGAATGAAATAAAATAGCTGGTCGATAACGCGGCCGTTCTCCGAAATATCGCGCGGGAACGAATGGTTGTAGTACGGCGCAAGCACAAATGTCAGGACGCCGAAAATCGGCACCAACAAAAACAGCAATGCCCAGAAGTGCTTCACGACAATCGATCTCCCACTTGCAGGATTCAAACCGCGGCGCCGAACGCAATACGAAGGCGCGTGTCCGATTCCTGCCTATTCGCCCGTACTTACCTCAGACGCGTTGATTGGCCGCTTTTGCGGCAAGCTCGCGGGTTCGAACGGTAACGAATGAACGTAATCTACAATCTGCCAAATTTCTTTTTGAGTTAGCGTGCCTTGGGCGCCCTCGCCGGCAGGACCGCTCGCCGGCATCGGCGTGCCGGGGATGCCCGACGAAATACGCCAGAAAACGTCGATCGGGCGCCGACCGCCGCGAAATACGCCTTCGCGCAAATTTCGAGGAATCGCGTTGCGCGGCAGCAGTAAGCTGCTGAGCAGCGCGTGACGCTCGTTGAATTCCTTCTGAGCATCAACAATCTGTTGCCGAATTTGAGTTGCGTCATCCCCCTGCGCTTTAGCCAAATCAGTCTTGAGTGAGGCGATCTGCCCGATCTTATCGTCCGTCGCTTTGAAGAAGTCGTTGATCGCTTTGTTCCAAACGTCGTAATCGTCTTGCTGTCCGTCGCCCAGCGCGGTCGGACCATGGCACTTCACGCAGTTGGCGCGAGTGCCGTAGAAGAGCTCACGGCCGGCTTTCACAGAGGCCTCGAGCTCTTTCGCCGGTCGGTTATCCGGCGGAATCGAGGCGTCCTCCGGATTGATAACCTGCTCCTTCGCGCCGTTCCATGATTCCATGATCGGGCCAAGCATATCTTGCATTACTAGTTTTTGAACTGCCGGATCATTGGCGGGGTCAAACTTGTCGCCCGCGTTCAACTCGACGGATGCATGATCCTCAAGGAGCCGTTCCATTTGTCCGCGAATGCTGAGGTACTTCACATATTCCACCAGTGCGGCAACTTCATCCGGCGGCAACAATGCGAACGACGGCATCGCCGTGCCCGGGATCCCTTCGTGCAACGTTTTCGTCAAATCGAGGTTGGTCGGCTCTGCAGCGGTGTAGGTGCTTTTGAACTTAAAGACGCCCATTCGATAATCGCGAGGATACGGGTTGAGCACCGCCGCCGTCGGCCCGCGGCCGTCGCCCGAAATGCCGTGGCAATGCACGCAATGGCGACGATATAGACCATGCTTCGCCCCAACCTTGTCGCTCCACACTGGCCCGGCGGCCATATCTAACTTTTTCTGATCGAGCCCAGTCTCTTTAAGTGCGATTGGCTCGTCTGGCGTGCCGAACATCGCGCCGAGAATATTCGCAATTGCCTGCTGATGCTCCGGCGCGATTTGTTTCGCAACCACGTTCGTCATGTTCAACCGGAACGGCGGCGGATCGCTCTTCCCACAACCGACCAATGCCGCAGTAGCGGTGACAAGTGCCAAGGCTCGCATTGAATATCTATCGTTCATCGATTGGTTAACCACTGAGGCACGGAGTTCACGGAGACCCGATTGGATATTCCACGAACTTTATTCCAGCCCAATAACTCGGTGACCTCGGTGTTCTCTGTGGCAAAAACAAACTATCGGATTACAGCCGGAACGCCTTCGCTGGCACTACGACTTTTAGTTCTTTCACATCATCCGGCTTGAGCGTGACCGCGACGCGGCCACGGTTCGACCACTTTACATCCGGTGCATCCGGCGTCGTGCCCACCAGGCCGTTGCCCGGAGCTGCGCCGCTCTCATGCCATACCTGAAATTCGAGCGGCTCGCCGGCCGGCACGTTGGCGATCTCGAATTTGCCGTCAGCATCGCTGACCGCAAAGTACCCATCCTTGCGCGGCAGCATGTAAGCCGTCATCCAAGGGTGGATGCTACACGTGACTTTGTTCGGCACCTGGGCATCCTTCTGCACCTTGTAAGGAATGGCGCCGCCGGCCGGAATCAATTGATTAAATCCCGATCCGAGAATGTTCGTGTTGTGACCAGTGTTATCGCTGTTCTTGATATCGAGCGCCTGCCCAACCGTGAGCCCCACGACGTGCGTGAGAAACAAGCAATGCTTTTGATCGAACTCGACCCGGTCGGTCTTCGGCTTGGCTGAATCATTTACCCGCGATGCATCGCGAAGAAACACCACGACATTCTTGATGGCCTTCGAACCCGGCGTGACAACCAACATTTCTTGCGGTGGGGCTTGGCCATTGATAGTGCAAATCTCCGCTTCTTTTGTCACGTTGTACGGCGGCATCGTGGGCGGATCGCCATCGAATACAAACTGCCCTTTGATTGTGGCCCAACCCGTGCCCGTCGCGGCAGCCGCTTGTTCGCTACCGGCGCCTTTCGACGTGGCCAGCACATCGCGAATGGCTTTGACGTTCGCCGCATCCGCAACCGGCCCCATGTCCGCGCGACCGCTGCAACCGGAGAGCCCAGACAGCGACACCGCCAACATCCACAAAAAGCCACTAATCCCGAAAAGTCTTTTCATCTTATTTGTCAATCGCCAACGATACTCCATTCGCCCGAAACTCGCGGCGGCTACTTCAACGCGCTCGCGGGCACTTTGATGTCGCCCAAGTCGAGCGTTTTTCCCGCTTCGATGTTCAGCTCCGCACGGCCTTTCTTATCTGTCGCGCCGCCCTTCAGCTTCACGTTCTTCAAATAGCCGCCTGCCTCGTGCCAAAACTGGAACTCGTGCTTGCCGGCCGGGATATCTTTGATTTCAAACGTGCCGTCCTCTCCAGTCGTTGCCGTGTACGGATGATCCTGCACGAGAATCCACGCTTTCATGAACGGGTGGATGTTGCATGCGATTTCGGTCGGCAACGCTCCGCCGGTGCTCACTTTCACTTTGGCATCGCTGTTCGAAGGAATCACTTGATTGAACGACAGCACATTCACGTTCGTGTTGTGCCCGACCGGATCTGAATTCTTGATATCGAGCGTCTGCCCAATTCGCGCCAGGACCGCGTGTGGATGAAACTCGCACCCGTTGTTATCGAGTGTGACTGGTTCCGCTTCCTTGGACGCATACTCTGGATTTATGTCGATTTTCTGCCCCGCCGGCACTCGCAAGTACACAAACACGTTTTCTAGCGCATTGTCTTTGCCGACAACGATCGAGTTATTCACCGGCATCTTGTCGATGCAAAATTGGTCCTTGGTGACGACCAGCGGCGCGGGCTTGGCAGGCGTGCCATCGACGACGATCCGACCCTTGATCGAACCCCAATCGGCCGCATTGGAAGTAGCGGCGAACGTTGCAACGCAAATCGCACCGACGGCAATGGCTTTAAAAGTGTTATTCATGTAGAAGTCTCATTCTTCTTCAGGCCCGCGGGCCATCATCAATCGGTCAACCGTCGTGGTCATGCCTTGCGAGCCGTCATGATCCTCGCGACAAACGAACTACCCTTCAAATCTCATTGCTGAGCCGACGCGTTATTCGGCGGTGAAGCCTCTGCCGACTTACCGGCCGGTGCCGCTTGATGGCCCCCAGCGGGCTCCTTCACCATTCCCTTCACCGAAGTCTTGCGACGCGTGTACTCGTCAAAGTTCATCAGCAAATCGACCACGCCTTCCAACTGTGCAGTACTCGGCCCCGGGAACAACGCTTGGTTCACACCGCCGAAGTTCGCGGCCGACGCATCGTACGGAATGTTCACCGGCATGCCCGTGTACGGCAGGATGCGCTGCGGATTCGCAACCCAGCGGTGCACATACTCCGGCCGCAGCCGGCGATACACCTGATCCAAATTCGGCCCCGCGGTCTTCGTCGCACCCTTTACCTGATAATCGCCCACCGAATGGCACTTCACGCAGTAGTTGCCGTCGGTCACGATCTTCATCGCGTCGTTCAGCATCTCGGGATGTCCCTGTTCGATACCGGACAAATAGCTGGTGCGATGCCGGCTGTTGTACTCGTACGGAAACTCGGAGTTGCCTTTGGCCGCAAAGTAGTCGACAAGCTTGCTCGCTTCGTCGCTCGTCATGTGGAAGTTCGGCATCCGCAGCACGACCGCGGGACGAATCTGAGTTGGGTCCATCAAGAAGTCGTGCAGCCAAGGGGTCTGCACCTTCTCACCTTCATTGTGCAGCGGCGGCGGCAGCCAACCCCACGCTTCCGTCGCGACGACGTTCGGATTGTTCTTCTTCTCATCCGCGATCACATGCGGATAGAGGTATTTAGCTAGGTCGCCGCCCAACGTTGGGTACGCATGTCCCCGCAGCGGAGCTTTGCCATCCATCGTGGCGGGAATCTTCAAATTCTGCAGGCCGACCTTGCGAACCTCGCCATTGAGGACCGCCGGTTGGAACGGAGTGAACTCGAAGAACCGCGGTGAATCCTTATCATCCGGCTCAATGGCCACGCCATCTGCATCCACGAGCCGCGGCTGACCGGTCGCTTCGTCGCGCGCCGGCATACCGTGAATTTCGCTACGCAGCAGGCCACGCTTATCCGTTCTTACCGACGCCTCGATTTGCTCCGGCTTAACGTCCGGTCGCAGGAACGGATAGTCGCTCGTGGTCGGCGGCGATTCGAACTGCTTCGGAGAGAACGCAACGTCCCACCGCTCCATATCCAGAATGTGGCAGCCGGCGCAGTTGTACTTCTCGAGCACATGCCGACCTTCGACAATCGCCTTCTGTCGCGGTTGCGGCTGATAGACGTACCTGGCTGCCGGCGTTTCGCTGGTCAGCCCAAGCACGAATGTCATCACTGCCTCGCGCTCCGTCGCATCGAACGGGAACTTCGGCATGCGGAGCCGCTCGTCGTAACGCTTCGTGCGAGTGGTTTCGTAGTCGAAGCTTCGCGGCATACGGAGCTTTTGCCACAAGAAACCGTTCCGCTCGTGACTGCTCAGTGATTGCAGGAAGTAACCTGTGTCGCCATCGATCTTATCGTCCAGCGGATTCAGCCCACGCTGCTCAACGTGCTCACCGCCCGGATTCGCAGAGAGTGTCGCGCCCTTGCCTGCCGCGGTATTCGCATGATGCGCGGCCTCATGCATGGCCACTGCGCCGGCGTCCGTCCCGTTGCCCATATCGCGCTTGGGTACGAACTCGCCGTGTGCGGACAAGAATTCGTCGATATTTTCAAATGCTAATTGCGAAGTATCCTTGCGACCCCAATTCGCGAGCGGCGTACCGATCGGCTTCTGGCCTTCGTAACCCGGAATATCGTGGCAGCCGAAGCAGCCATATCGGCCGATCGAGCGACGGCCAACATACTCGAGCTGGCGCTGCGCCAGTTCGTTCGGATTGTTCTTGAAATCGCCAATCAGGATCTTCTCGTCCACTTTGACCGAGGATGCGAGGTCGGCGGGAATGCCCTCTTTTGCAAACCGCTCCGCCCGCAGGCGCGGGAACGAGGCCGACAACCACACGGTGGTCAGATCGGTGAGCGCAGCTTTTTCATCCGGCGAAAGCGCCGTCGACTGAGCGTCGACCGCCGGCTTCCAATCGGTGGGAACGCTCAACAGGTAGGCCATCACATCGGCGGCCGGATCGGTTACTTTGCCGGTCGGCGTGCCCGTCGGATCCTTCTCGGCGATCGGATCGAGGAACAAATTTGGCATCGCCGTCCGCGGATAGTAATGATTCGGCGCCTTGACCCAGCTGTAGAGCCACTTGCGGCCCTTATCCGTGTTGAGCTTCGCCGCCAGGCGCGACAAATCGGGGCCTTGAGTCGAATGAATGCCTGGGAAATCCTTGTGCGAGTGGCACGCAAGGCACCCGCGCGTTTCGAACAGCTGTTTACCCCGTTCGGGCGACGGGGATTCGGTAATCCCCTGCGGCGGGCCGATGTACTCGAACGGCTGGCTGCTTGTTAGCAGCAAATTGGCGAGCGCGCGAACTTCGATTTGCTCGAATCGCTGAGTGTAGTCGAGATCGGAGACGTCCTGCTCCTTGCCCTCCGTGTCATGAATCTTGAAGTTTTTATTCTCTTTGTCGAGATGCTCGTAGTTCAAGAAGAATTGTGGCATCCGCGTCGTCGGCCGGAAATCCGACGGCTTACGAATCCAGTTCACAACCCACGAGTAGTCGACCTTCGACGATAAGTGCCGCAAGCTCGGCCCAACTTTTCGGAATGGGCCCGGCGTGTCGTTGTCTTTTAGCCCGTCTGCCAAGGCGTGCGTCGCCGGAGTAAGCCGTGGCTTAGCCGCCGGCTGTTTGCCGTCGCCGCCGGCATTTTTCTCGGCGTCAGCGTCGGCACTGATGGATCGCAGCAATTCGGTGCGGGCCTCGGTCGAATCGATTCGCTCACTCAGCTTCGTGGCCGCTTCACGCTCCGCGGGATTTAACCCCGGATCGCTCAGAATTTGGGCTGCCACTTCGGTGTAGTTTGGCTCAAGCCGCAGATCGGGTCCGACGCGCTTCGTAGGCCCATCGAAGCCCGCGATTTCGTGGCATCCATAGCAACCGTACAGCCGAATGGTTTCGTAACCTTTCACCAACTTGGGCGCCGGCGGCTCGGGAAACCGCTCACTCGGCTCCAGATCAACCACATCGTGATGGCATTTCAGACAGTTGCTCTCGATGAACCGCTCCGGGGTCATCGGGAAAATCCAATGATGGTTATCGAACCAACCGTACTTGCGCGACCAATCGAGCGCTTGCTGCGGGTCATCCGGCGTGTGCGATGCCCACTTGAAGTCAGTCGCACTCCCCTGCCCGTCGTGGCAAATCGTGCAACCAACGTCCCCTTTTTTATGCGGGCTCGTGCTGCCGACGAACAAATCCAACCGCGGGTGCGACGTAAACGGCTGATCCAAACCGCGGCGAATCTTGACTGACTGCGGCTTACCCCACTCGGCGATATCGAGCAGATAATGATAAGCATCGTCTTGCGACGTGATCGGACCACCGTTCACTTCTTGCAGGATGTCGCCCATCTGCAGCCCGGCCATCGCCCCGAGGCTGTTCGGAGAAACGACTTGAACCGTCACCGCGCTCGCCTCAACTTGCCCGCGCGGAGCGAGCGTAATTCCGTAGATCGTCGCGAGCGCGTCGGCTCGGCTGTCGCTCGAAAGCTCTTTCGGCGTTTCAGCCGGCGTCGTCAACTGCACGGTCCGCTCACGATCCATCCGCGGAATCGCCGGGTAGGCTGGGTCCGTTGCCGACCCGGGCGCCGACTTATCAATCGCCCGGTGGCACACGATGCAGCGGTCATACCGAGCGACCGAGCTGAAGTTGTAATTGATCTTCATATCCGGCAACCAAATCTGGTCGAGCTTGATATTGCCGGTATAGAGCGCGTCCAGCACGGGACCGCGGTTCACCCACTCGCCCGCCGAATTCGAATACTTGCCCAGGTTCTCGCGTAAGCGGGTTTGCTCGGTCTGCAACGCCCCGATTTGTTTCTGCAAATCCGTTTCAACGGCTTGGATTTGCTTCACAATTCCTTCTAAGCTCAGGCGATAATCCTTCGCCAAGTTAACAGCCGCATCGAGCTGGGCGATTTCGTCCTTGAGATTTTCGATTTTCGCATCGATTTCCGCCGTTGGCTTCCCTTCGCCGACCGCGATGCCTCGTGTGCTCACTGCCGCTGTCTGATCCGCCGCCCGGAACTTCTTCTTGGTGAGCAGCGCGCCTTCACGCCGTCTGGCTTCGCGCACAAACACGCTCATTTGATCGAGCACGTCCTGCCGAGCATCGAGTGCGGCTGGCGAGCCGTTCTCGACCTTCTCAAGATCCGTGGCCGCGTTATCAAGCTTCGTAAAGTTCGCCGCTGCCTCGGCCCCCTTTAACCGCGCGTCCTCAGCCGTAACCTTGGCCTTGAAATCATCGATGAGCGCTTTGTCAACTTTCGTGCTCCGCGAGGCAATCAAATCTTTTTGCAGACGATCGAGCGCAACGGTCGAATCGGCCTTCGCCTGGGCTAGCTGCGCTTGGATCGTCCAGCTCTCGCGGGCCCGATCATCCAACTGCCATTTTATCCATTCGCGATTGTGATCCTTGGACAGCATCCAGATCGTGCCGGCCAGCATCACCAGCGCGGAGATGCCGAACACCACGTGCATCATCGCCTGATCGCGCCAAGTTTTTTCAGTTGCGGGCATCGCGATTAAACGTCGGCATCAATGCCGAATCCCCTTCATCCAGCCGGCAAGTCGCCGTGTTGCATTAAAAATTTAAAAAATACTCTGGGATCGCAATCAAATACTTCAGGTTAAAGCTCCAGCGTAAAACCATCTTGATCGGCAGCGCCGCCATGAACAGCAGCAGGTTCGCGAGCACCATGTAACGGATGAATCCCATCCGCTGGTAGAAATTGCGAAACACCGTGATCGCCCCCAGCGGCGGCAAAATGATGAAGTAGCTGAGCACAAGCAGCGTGCCCACCACCTCGCGCGTGAACAGGATGCTGACGAACTGTGCGACCGGCTGGAACCAACCGGAAATCCACGTCGGCAGATATTCGGGAATCCACTGCAGCTGCGGCACCATCGGCAAGCTACGGCCCAGGCCGCGCTGCCAGAAGTATTCTGACAGGTTGATGTTGTTAAGCGCTTCGACCTTGTGTGCGTCCCAGTGTTCGTAAGGCCCGAAGAAATTCCAGTTCGGACCGCGCAGCAGCGTCCCCAGAACAATAAGTGTCACCCAGAGTTCTAAGAACCCTAACTGAAAAACTATGTACGCGAACTTGCGCTGCTTGATTGTGTAGTAGCCGTTGCCCTGCTTGTTGAAGTCGATGTACGGAATCGCCATCAAACCCACGATGATCAGGCTCGGGAGTACCACGCCCGCCATCCAGGGATCGTAGTACACGAGCATTTCCTGCAGCCCGAGGAAGTACCACGGCGCCTTCGAGGGATTCGGCGTCTTCACGCTGCTCGCCGGTTCTTCGAGCGGAGCTTGCAGCCACATCGCCCAGAAGATGAGGACCGCCGTCAGGGCGATCATGCAGATCATTTCGGTGTAAACTAAGTCCGGCCACACCAGGATTTTCTCGTCGTCGAGCTTCTCGAGCGGCGGCTCGCCCGCTTCCATCCGCTTGTCGTTCTGCACGGCTTTCCACGTCGCCAACCACGTAAAAAACGCCAGCAAGAACACGAGCGCCACGATCGGCACGTTATCCGGCTTCGCCACAATTGCGAAAAAGTTCGGATCGGGCATCGAAAGTCCCAGGAACAACAGCATCAAATTCCAAATCGACCACGCCACCGCCGGCTTCACGAACCACGAGCGAAACAAAAACAGAATGACGAGCACTGTTGTTGTGCCGAGCGTGTAGATAACCGGCCCTGTCTGCGAATTGACAAATTCGCGGAACGACTCGGGCATCTTCGGCATCATGCTCAGGTTGGCCCCAGCCGCCATCGCCGAAAGCACTGCAAACCCGAGAGCGACGATCGTCCAAACAAGCGCGTTCGTAACCGGAAAACTGAAGCCGGGCGTTCGTAACCGGAAATAGGTGACCGGCCCAAACTTTCGCCACATGAGTAGCGCCGCAATTCCGTTCATCGCCGCTAGCGCGATGTAAAACGGCACCAAGAACGCGGAAACCGATTCGGCAAACTGTTGGGGTGAGATTCCGTGCATTTATTTGTTCGAGCTAAACGGCAAGCCAATGGCCGAGGACCGCGATTTGTCCGCCTTCAATAATCCGAGCTTCCTTACAGCGGTCCGCTGATGCCGCCATCCTTGCGAACGCGCCAAAAGTGAATCGCCAGTAGCAACGAAACTGCAAGCGGGATCGCAATGCAGTGCAAAATATAAAATCGATTCAGCGTTTCTTCACCCACGTTGCGCGCACCGAGTAGCGCAAAGCGCGCATCGCTCCCACTGGTGATCATGGGATACCCCAACGTAAGCAATTGATGCCCCGGCCCTTCATGCCCAAGGATCGGAGTAGCGCGGGCCATATTCGAACCGACCGTGATAGCCCACACCGCCAACTGGTCCCACGGCAACAAATAGCCCGTGAACGAGAGCAGCAATGTGAGCAGTAGCAGAATAACGCCGACGACCCAGTTGAATTCGCGTGGCGGTTTGTAGCTGCCTGTGAGGAACACGCGGTACATGTGCAGCCAAACGGTGATCACCATCGCATGTGCTCCCCACCGATGGATTTCGCGCATGATGCCGAGCGAGTAAATATCGCGCAGGGCCAAAATATCGTTGTACGCCCACTCCAACGTCGGGCGGTAATAGAACATGAGCAGAACGCCCGTCACCGTCTCCACCAAAAACAGGAAGAACGTGACGCCACCCATGCACCAGGTGTAAGACAGCGCAATGCCCTGCTTCTTGATCGAAACCGGATGGAGGTGCAGGAAGAAGTTCGTCAGCATCACCACGATGCGATTGCGACGATCGACCGGCATCGGGTGCCGAAAGATACTTTTCCAAATCTGCGATTCGGTGATGATTTCGCCTAAACCGGCCATGGCTTCCTGAATGTGCTGTTGTTTCTCGAAATTCTTTCGATACCCGCCTGGAATTACACCGGAATGTAGCAACCCGGGTTGTCCCAGTCACCCATTTCCTGCTGGAACGTGCGGCTTTTGTCAACTTCGATCGAACCGTCGCTGCCGATCGAAATCGCATATCGCTCGAGCGGCCGCGGTGCGGGACCTTCGAAATTAATGCCGTCCTTGTAGTAACCGCTACCGTGGCATGGGCATTTGAACTTCTGCTCCGCATCCAACCAGTTCGGCGTGCAACCCAAGTGAGTGCAGACCGATTTGAGCGCAAAGATTTCTTGCTGCCCGTTGTATTCCGTATTCACGATCCAAACGCCGAACTGCGCCTTATACCGCTCTTCAACTTGACCAGGCGGAAACTTATCGGGCGTGCCCACGCTGAACTTGCTCGGCGGCTCACGTAGAATATTCGGGAACATGAACCGCACGGTGCCGAGCGTCCAAGCCGCGGCCGTTGCGGTTAGTGCTGTGAATCCGACCGCCAAAGCCGACATGCCGAATATGAACGCACGCCGCTCGGCAACTGCCGCGTCCTTCGCAGCCTTTAGTGCACCCGGCTTTGCATAGCCCGGTCGCACCGGCATCGGCGGCACAACGATCGCTTCTTTCGCCTTCGCCTTCTTCGCGTCTGGCGCGGCAGGCGATGCCTTAGCGGCCGCTTCGGCCTTAGTCATCGGCCCAGGTTTCGCCGTCGTTCGCGCGGCAGCCAGAATGCTCTGTGTGTCGACCGGCTCGCTTTTGGCAGCGACCGCTTCTTTCTTCGCAGGCGCCGCTTTCGCAGCCGCCGGCTTGGCGGCCGGCTTCTCTTTTGGCGCAGCAGGAGCAGCGGCCTTCTCGCCGCGCGCCATCGCCATCATATCGGCAACGCTCGGTCGAGCCCCGCCCACAGCAGCAGCAGGTTTCTTCGGAGCTGGAGCCGCGGGCTTCGGCGCGGCAGCCGACTCTTCCGCAGGCGCATCCGCTTTGGGCTCTTCGGCAGCACCGCCTTTTGCATCGGCCTTGCGTGCAGCCGCCAACATTTCTGCGACTGTTAGTTTTTTGTCAGCCATACCTCGTCCTTACACCCAGGCTGCACGCACATCCGTGTGGCAACCTTGGCGGCAGAATAGCGACCGCCTAAACCGCTCGCGCAGTCGCGATTGAAGGCTCGCGACATGCCCGCGCAATGTCCCGAAGTCCATTACGCTGCAACAGGTTATAAGAACTGCGATGCCGGCCAGGCAGGGGATTGTGACTTTTTTCACAATCTTCTCTCTATTTCTTAAACCTGTTGCGTCGTCTTGTCAACCGCCAATCAGAATTCCTGGTGCCCCTCAAGGCGGCTTCGTTGCCCAATTCTGTGCCTCGAGACATCGATCGTAAAGATCAAATTGCGTCGTCGCGAGAAAAACATCGCGCGATTCGCGTCACTGCTGCGACTTCGTTTCGATTGACGCTCGCCTGCCTCGCGCCGACACTGGTTCATTCCAACTTCGACGAACAAATCACATTCGCAGCGCACCGCACGCATCGATTTTCGTACAATTACATCGATACCATGAACATCCTAGTCGTCGGAAATGGTGGTCGAGAACACGCGCTGGCGTGGAAGCTCCGTCAAAGCGCCCGCGCCGACCGCGTGTTCGTCGCGCCCGGCAACGCTGGTACGGCACTCGACGCCGAGAACGTGGACATTCCCGCCACCGATGTAAAAGGGCTCCTCGCTTTTGCGAAGCAAAACAAAATCGAGTTCACCGTCGTCGGCCCAGAAGCCGCCCTGGCCGTTGGACTCGTCGATGCCCTCCAGAAAGAGGGCCTCCGCGCATTCGGCCCTTCGAAGGCAGCCTCGGAGCTCGAAACCAGCAAAGTCTTCTGCAAAAACTTGCTCCGTCACGCCGATGTCACAACCGCGGACTACCGCGTCTTCCGCGACGCGCGCGCCGCCAACAATTATCTCACCAATCGCGACGACACACCCGTCGTCATCAAGGCCGATGGTCTCGCCGCCGGCAAGGGCGTATTCGTTTGCGACAATCGCGAACAGGCGCTCGACGCCATCGAACGCATCGGGATCCAAAAAGAATTCGGCGACGCCGGCAATCAAATCGTGATCGAAGAACGCCTCCACGGCCAAGAGGCCAGCGTGCTCGCCATCACCGACGGCCACACGATCATCACCATGCCCGCCTGCCAGGACCACAAGCGCGCCCGCGACGGCGACCGCGGCCCCAATACCGGCGGCATGGGCGCCTACTGCCCCACGCCGCTCGTCACCGACCAAATGCTGGCCAGCGTTGAAGAACGCATTCTGGTCCCCACGATCCACCAAATGAAACGCTCGCGCCGCCCCTTCCGCGGCATCCTCTATGCCGGCCTCATGGTCACGAACCAGGGCATCGAGGTCCTCGAATACAACGTCCGGTTCGGCGACCCCGAATGCCAACCGCTGCTCATGCGGCTGCAAAGTGACTTGCTCGACTTACTGGAAGCGACCGCCGACGGACGCCTCGACGAAGTCGCGCCGCCGGTTTGGGACACGCGCCCCGCGGTCTGCGTCGTCATGGCCAGCGAAGGCTACCCCGGCGCTTACGAACGGGGCCAACCCGTCCGCGGCCTCGACGAAGCCGCTAAGGTGCCCGACGTAAAAGTCTTCCACGCCGGCACCAAAATGAAGGACGGCAACGTCGTCACCGACGGCGGCCGCGTGTTCGGCGTCACCGCGCTTGGCTCAAGCATCTCCGCGGCAAAACTCCAAGCCTACACCGCCGTAAAATGCATCCGCTTCAGCGGCGCATGGTGCCGCAAAGATATCAGCGACAAAGCGCTCACCTACAATGCGTAGCGCGGTTTAGCTCCACCGCCCCGTCTCGCCTCGCTCACACCGTCGCCGGCCGCGCCGCCGGCGCGTCACCCCGCGGCGCCATCACCAGCACCAGCGCCGCCCCAACAACGACAAGAATTAATCCCGCCCAAAAGAACGGACTCACGTTGCTCCATTGGTGGGTCGAAGAAACCGCGACAAGCGTATTAATCACCGGCGCGCCGCCAAAAACGAGCGGCATCACGAATACGGGCTTCCCGCCGGAATTGAACGCCAGAATAATCCCGAGCGCCCCGACAGCGCCGAACGCCCCTCCCAAGAGCGCCCAAAACGTACCCACACTGCGATAAGTGCTCGCCTCGCCCATTTCGCCGAGGAAGAAATACGGCACGATCACCGCGATCACAAAGTACGCGATGCCAACGCAAATCAACGGCCGCAACCGGCTGTGGCTCATCGCCGCCTGCCCCTTATGCAGCACCGGCCCGTAAGCGCCCCAACTCCCAATCGCCAACGCGATCGAAAGCACACGCAAAATCCAAATCCAAGCGCTCTCCGAAGCGGTAGCCGTCGGCGCCGGCGGCTTCACCGGCTCCGGCGCTGTCTGAACATTTTGGTCCGCTGCCTCGACGACGGCCTTAGGCGGCGCTCCATGCGGCGCGGCGAGCATCACCAACACTGCGCCGAGCACCACAATAATCAGCCCCGCCAGGAACCACGGGCCGATGTCTTTGATCCGGTCCGCCAGGTAAATCGTCAGAAACGCATTCACGACTGGCGCACCACCAAACACGAGCGGCATCACGTACACGGGCTTACCACCAAACGTGAAAGCGAGAATGATGCCCAGTGCCCCAAGCGCGCCCATCGCCCCGCCCGCGATGCTCCAGATCAATCCGAGGACCGTCCATTCCCCTTTCTCGCCCTTGTAATACAGCCAAAGCGCGGGAACGATGATTCCCACCAAAAAATACGCCAAGCCCACGCACACGAACGGCCGAAACTTCGCCGGCACGTGATCGATCGTCGACATCCCAAACTGTCCCATCTGGAGCGTGGGCCCGTACACTCCCCAGCAAAGAACGGTGAGGGCAATCGCCGCAAACAACAAAATCGTATTCCGCATCGAATCTTCCTGTCGTGAACAAGTGAATCAAACGCTCATCCTTTAGCGTCGGCCGCCAGGCCGAATCCCCCCACCTTCGCGCCCCTACTCTAATCCGCATCGCGAAAAACAGCTAGTCGCCTCAATTCTGTGGCTCGCCTCTGTGAGGCCAGCCGCGCCAAAACGCGGCCTTACCGCCTCAACCCAAGGCATAGCACAAGTCCAGCTAGTCGCCTCTCAGCGCCGCCAACACCGGCCCCCGCACCGCCGTCCTCGTCGACAACCAACCCGCCACCAGCCCCACGATCGCGATCACCCCCAACAAGGTCGCAAGAGTTCCCCACGGTACGCTCGCCCCGCGCGGCATCCATTGCGGAATGAGAGCGATCCCCGCCGCCGCGCACCCGATCGCAAGTCCGCCCAAGAGCAAAATCGCATTTTCCTCGACTACCATTCTCACGAGCCTGGCGGGCGCAAATCCCTCCGCCCGCATCAACGCCAATTCCGCCCGTCGCTCCAGAACGCTCCGAAGCTGCACCACGGCAAGCCCGATCGTGCCCAGCAACAACCCGAGCCCACCCAGACTCTGGAACGTCGCCAGATACGTATTTTGCACCGCCAGGAATTGAGCCAACTGCTCTCGCGCGTCCTTTGCGTCGAACCCTTCATCCGCCAGCGTCGATTCCAATACCTGCGCAACTGCCAACGCATTCGGCTCAGCAGTAGCCTTGCCCTCATGCGGGCTCTTCACCGGTTCGATTAAGAAATATCGGTAACCCGCGACATCAGGAAACAACTTCACAAAGTTCGATTCGCTCACAAGAACATTGCCTTGCAGCACGCTGTTCTCGAGCAATCCGACAATCTGCAGCGTCACGTCTTTTCCCGCCGAGTCGCGAATGGGAAACCGCTTTCCCACGCCGCCAACCTGCAACGTGTACTCCGCCATACTCGCGTCCATCACAACGGGGATGACCTCGCGCCCCGCGTCATCCCTCCCCAAAGTCGCTTCGAGCGCAGACATCGGCGCACTCGAATTCGTCGTCGCGGCCCACGCAAACGTGTCACGGTCAATCATTGATTGCGGCACGCCGAACACGGTCGGCTGCTTCGGCTGATAAAGATTGAGACAGCTCGCATTCTCACCCGCTGCCACACGCAGCGAATAGAATCGCCAATCCGCGAGCTTCTTGTTCGCCTCATCCGAAAAACCCAACTCGCGCCGCCCGTCTGCCGTATCAAGATCGTAGTGAATCGGCAAATCGCTGGTTGCCGTCAGCTCGAAGCCGCCGGTTCCCCCTTCGCTTGTTTTCAATTGAAACACGCTCACCGCCGCAATCAAAAAACTCGCCGCCGCCACCAGCCCAATCGTCAGCGTGCTGCGGCCCGGATTCCGGGCAATGTTGAAGACCGACAACTGCTGCAAGGAGAAGGACCGATCAATTCTTCGCTCGCCCTGCAATCGCCGCAGCCGATAACGCAGTTCTCCAAGCAGCAGCACAAGCGCCGTCGCCCCGCTGCCAAAAAAACTCCCGGCCTTCGCTTCCCCTTCCAGAAAAAAACCGGCCGCACACTGAATCACAACCAGCGCCAGCAAAACAACACTCGCGGCGCGCCAAATCCATCCACGCCGCAACTCCCCGACCGACTCCCACATCGACCCCGATGCATTTCCCGCCATAAGCCGCGTCGCCGGCTGGCGCACCAATCGGCGAATCGACCAGCGAATCGTCACCCACGAAACCACGATTCCCGTCACCCACCCGATGACCAAACTCATCCACCCCACATGCAACCGGATGAACGGCGTCGAAACCGCCGCCAGCCACCAAGTGCGCAACCCGAACACCATCAACCACGCGTACAAAACGCCCAACACGACGCCCACGCTCGCGCCAACCGCCGCGACCCCCGTCCCCTCGCGCGCGAGCAGCCGAGAAGTCGCCCGCCGATCAACGCCAACAGCCGCCAGCGTTCCAAGTTCGCTCGCCCGCTGTTCGATCCCCAGC
Organism: Planctomycetota bacterium; assembly: GCA_013286045.1. Taxonomy (GTDB): domain Bacteria; phylum Planctomycetota; class Planctomycetia; order Pirellulales; family Lacipirellulaceae; genus JABDGM01. The sequence continues at coordinate 57,561 of JABDGM010000010.1, forward strand.
CGAAACAAGAGCGCCACGAGCATCACTGCCGCTGCGATCAAAAAGAAGCTGAAACCGAGAAACAGCCACTCGAAGGGAGTCGTCCCACCAGATGCGGCAAGCCCCTGCTCTCTCACGGGAAGAAATGTCATGCCCATCGCGGTCCAGTCGACGAGCCCTCCAAGCTGCCGCTCGGCGAGATGCCGTTCGTACTCGAAATTTGATTTGTCCAGCTCGTAGTCTTCCGGATCGAAATCACTGCGATGCGCCCAAAAAAACCCATCTGTCGGAAACCGAATCAGACTAATCGCCCCCCACCGGCTCGCCCACAATCGCTTCGCCGTGGCGAGCGAAACGAACGCTTTCGGCGTCGTGCGGTACTCATGCCAATAATCCTCATCCTTCTTCCGCACTTTTTCGACCAACTCAAACGGCAAATCCCAATCGCTGATCGATTTCTGATCCGTCACGCCCGGTAGCTCCGGCGTCAAATTCGGATCGGCTGCGAGTTTCGGCTTTCCGTCCGCAGTCTTCAATTCCGCTATCGCCCGCAGCTTGAAAACCGGCGCCGGCTCATGCTCGTGCAGTTTTCCGTGTGTGCTCTCCGGTTCGTAGTAAGTCACCGCAATCGGGTCGCCCACTTTGACTTTCAAATCTTCTGCCGCCCAGCGATTTAGCGCAATCTCATCATCGGCAAGCTTGATCGCCTTGCCTTTGTCATCCCGCAACGGCCCCAGCCGGTCGGTTGAGTCCACACCCGTGATCGTCGAGTAAGGAATCGTTCGCTTCGAAGGTCCTTCGCCCGCTGAAATCGTATTCGCCAAATACGTAACGACCGGCTGTGAGTATGGAGCAGGCATATACTGATCGACGGCCTTCACAACAGCTTCTGGCAGCACCAACTGATCTGCCGAAACAACAAAAGCACCCGTCGGTGACGGGTCCGTTGAGACGGTGACCCCGAAGTCTTCCAGCTGCGGCCTAAACGAGTTCGCGAGCGCGACGGACCTCTTCCACTCCGTGGCCTTATCCACCGTATTCAAAGTGATGAGTACTGCGTTCGCCATCTTCGGCTGCTTAAGCAGCTTCTGAATGGTCGCCAACGGCACGAACACATTGCGCGGCAATTGCTGCGTCGGCGCTAGCCCGAACCGAGCGAGCCCAGACACCGGAAGCACGGCCCCGACCTTCATCACGCGACTGAGCGATGTATCGTTCTTTTTTCCGAGCGTGCTATCTGCCGGAATCGCTGTCGCGATCGGAACTCGCAATAGAATCTCGTCGTCTTCGTGCACGCCGAGTTCCCGCGCGATCGGTTCGGTGATCGCGACTTGATCGGCATCCAATCCCATCGCAGGGCCACCCTCGCCCAGCGACCAGAAGCTCGACGTGATGCCGAGCACCGATATGTTGGTCGCCCGCCGCGCGTCTTTCCCGCTTCCAGCTTGCAGCGAACCATTCAAAAAAAAGGCCGGCTCAGCCTCAGAAAAAAATGGCTTCAACGCGGAGTTCGTCGTAAACTCGTTCGCCAGCGCCGCTCGAAACGGATGCTGTGCCACAAGGACGGTATCAATATTGCCGAGCCGCTCCAGCGTCAAATCACGCAGACTGCCGCGCACAGAATCGCCGACAAGCAAAGCCCCCGTAAGCACAGCCGTAGCCACCGCCACGCCCAAGATAACGGCAATGTGAATCCTTCGATAATGCCGCAAGCTCGCGAACGTGTAGCGCCAGGCATCCATGTCACGTCCCGCGAACCGGCCCGAACCATTCAATCTGCTTCCGCGGGCAGAAAACGAATCCCTCCGCCTCGCAAAACGGCTTCAGCCAGTCGCCCCTCGCTTCGAGCTGCTCCTGCTTCGTCCCCTGCGGCATGACGAGCACTCGGTCGCGACTGATCTCCGGAAACTCCACCACATATTCGCGAACCGCCTGCAAATCGTCCCCCGAATCAACGACAAACTTTAATTGGTACTGATATTCGCTCACCAACTTTCGAATCACCCCCGGCCGATGTCGCTCCCGTTCATGCCGACGATGCCAATGCGGTTCGTCCTTCGCGTCCGGTGCCGAGCTCGCAAACTTCGGACTGATCGACATCAAATCGCACTCAACATTCAGATGTAGCGTGCCCGCAGTCTCGATCGTCACGTGCCGCCCAATCTCTCGCAGCCGCCCACACAGTGGAATCAACTCCGCAAACAACATCGGCTCGCCACCGGTGACGACGACATGCTCCGAATCCCACTCCTCCACCTGCGACACGATCTCATCCGTCGACATATCCCGCCCCTCAGGCTCCCAAGAGGCGTACGGCGTATCGCAAAACCAACACCGCAAGTTGCACCCACTCGCCCGCACAAACACACTCGGCACTCCCGTCAGGAAGCCTTCACCCTGCACCGAACGATAAATCTCAGCAATTCGCATTCGAACTAATTAACCACGGAGGCACGGAGATGAAATACATTCGACAGGATTAACAGGATTTACGGGATGCAAGAAAACGAACCGCAGCATCCTGTCGATCCTGTTTATCCTGTCAGAATAAAACTGTCTTCCTCCGTGACCTCCGAGCCTCCGTGGTTAATTTCTTTCTTTACTTCGTTTGATACGCAATCGGATCTTTCACGCCTGCTTCCGCAAATCCTTTGAGTCGCAACTGGCACGCATCGCACCGCCCGCACGAAATGCCCTTCTCATCCGGCGCATAACAGCTGTGCGTAAGTCCATAGTCGACGCCAAGCTCTTCTCCGCGGCAAATGATGTCCGCCTTCGTCATACGAATCAGCGGCGTGTGAACGTGAAACTCCAGCGTCCCTTCCACCCCCGCTTTGGTGGCGAGGTTGGCCAGCTTTTCGAACTCGGCAATGAATTCTGGCCGGCAGTCGGGATAGCCCGAGTAGTCGACCGCATTCACGCCGAGAAACAAATCTGCGGCCCCGACCACTTCAGCATATCCCAGCGCCAAGGACAAAAACACAGTGTTCCGCGCCGGCACATAAGTGATCGCAATCCCGTAACCGATCGCCGCCTCATCTCGATCGAGCGGCACATCGATTTCGTCCGTCAACGCGCTCCCGCCAAACTGATCGAGCCCCACTTGCGCCACAACATGCCGCGCTACATCAAGCGACTCACCCACCCGCTTTGCCGCCTGCAACTCAAATCGATGCCGCTGCCCATAATCGATTGAGAGCGCATAAAGCTCGTACCCATCATGCCGCGCAATCGCCGCCGTCGTCGCCGAGTCCAACCCGCCGGACAATAAGACCACAGCTTTTCGCTTCGGCGCAGAACTCATCATTCAATCCCAAATCCCCAATCCGAAATCCGCAATCGCCTTCCCCCTTCCGCCCTCCACCTTCCCCCTTACGCTCCATCATGCCACAATGCACGACCCGCCAAAAGGAGCGGCATTATGAGCGATTTCCGCAATTTACTAGAAACCTTCGACAACCAGTTCCCCGACCGCGATTACCAAATCGAAATCGTGTCGCCGGAATTTACATCTGTTTGCCCACGCACCGGCCAGCCCGATTTCGGCACCATTACGATCAACTACACGCCCGACAAACTGTGCGTCGAACTCAAAAGCCTGAAGTTCTACCTCCAAAGCTATCGCAATCAGGGCATCTTTTACGAGCACGTCACGAACACGATCCTCGATGACCTCGTCGCCGTCCTGCGCCCGCGCTGGATGAAAATCGAAGCCGCCTTCAACGCCCGCGGCGGTATGACCGAAACCGTCACCGCCAAATACGCCGACACGTACGTTTAGCCGCGACGCGGAGCGCGCCCCCGCGCCCAACTACCAGAACCATCCCATGCCCGATCGCCCCCAAGTCGTGCTCTCCGGTTTCGGCGATGAAGCCGCCGTCAACAAGACGGCCGTCGAACAATTCGCCGCGATGTCCGCCGCCGGCCTGCAGTATTACAGCCTGCGGTTTGTCGATCTTGGCAGCGGCGTCAAGAACGTGATGAAGCTCACGAAGAGCGAAATCACCGACCTCCGCCACATCGAAGACGAATACGGCATGAACGTCGCCTCGATCGGCTCACCCATCGGCAAGGTAAAGCTGCGCGATGTCGACGATGGCACCTCAAACCAGTTCGTCCCCTTCGATCGCTACTTGGAGAAGGACGTCGCCCGCGCCTGCGAGCTCGCCCACGCCTTCGAAACGAAGCTCATCCGTGGCTTCTCCTTCTACCCGCCCAAAGGCGAAGATCCCCGCGAGCACATCGCCCAAACGGCCGACCAGCTCGGCCAAATCGCCGAGATGTGCCACCGCAGCGACCTAACCTTCGGCCTAGAAATCGAAGCAAATCTGGTCGGCCAAACCGGCGAGCTCATCGCTGAACTTCACCGCCGCGCTAACCACCCCGCCCTCGTCACGATCTTCGACGGCGGCAACATCATCAGCCAAGGCTACACTCCGGAAGAAACTTTCCAGCAGTATCTTGCGATGAAACCCAGCATCGGCTGGATGCACATCAAAGATTACCACGACCCCAAAGCCGCAAAAGGCCGTTCGAAGGGCGGCAACCGGCATGTTGAAGAGGACGCCCTCAAACACTTCGTGCCGGTCGAGCTCGGCGCGAGCGACCACGAACGCATCCTCCGCGATTTCGCCGGCACGATCCCACAGCTTCAGCAAAAACTCACCAAACGCGGCATCCCCGGCGTCATCCTCGACTTGGAACCGCACCTCAAGGGCGGCGGTCAGTTCGGCGGCTTCAGTGGCCCCGATGGCATGGGCGTCGCCCTCCGTAGCCTTTGCCGCACGCTGGACAAAGTCGAAATCGACTACCATCTGCGCGACTTCGACGACGTCCGTGCCGAGCGCGGCTTCTAGCAAGATCGACGTAACGACCCAGAATGCAACCTAGCGTCGCCGGTGGCTCAGCCTTCGACGTCAATCGGCAGCGAAGCGTCTACTTCACCCGCACCCGGTCCGACGTACGTAACACGCATCGATCGCAGCATCTCGCGGAACGCCTCTCCCGCCCACCAAGCGGCCACGAGCAGCGAGATACATGCGGTGATGAACTGAAGGCTCCGCCAATTCCCAGCGTCTAGCATCAACCACAAGCTGGTCATGCCAGCCAATGTCGAAACAATCACCTTCGTTTTCGTATCGCGGCGATGCTTTTTTAATTGATGAACGTTGATATCGCGCCGCGCGGTCGCATTCGCGAGCGCTCGCAGTGCCCCCAAATCCGTCGCCGGTGCGGTCACAGCGCGGCGGACGAACGCGTCCCAATTCACCGCAACGTCGGCGTGTTCTTCTTTGGCATCGACAACTTCATCGCTAGAGATTGCCACCCCATTCTGATCGACCTCGTCCGGCGTAGGTGAGTCCGTTGATGCTGCACAACTTTCTTCCTTCGATGGCGACACAACAGGCGCCCCCTGAGACGCCGCAACGACCGGGTTATCTCCCCGCACGCGCTTCATCAGCTTCGCCATGTACTGCTCGATCGATTCTTCATCGTCGCCGCCAGTCGTTGGCTTCGGCGCCGGCCCCGTCAACGCGCGGGCGGGCAACAGCGTGGGCTTTACCGGTTCAGGCACAAATGGCTCAACCTTACCCGCCGAAGCTGAATCTGCTTCTTCTGCAAACAAGTGCGAATACCGCTCAATGAACGAGGCGGGCTGCGCCGCAGCGACTGGAGCTTCAATATCACGAACCGATTCTGGGCTTGCGTCGACGGCCGGCGTTTTTTTGCTCACCGCCCACGGATTGCCTTCCTCCGCGGGAAGGAAAGGATTCTCCGTCTCGGGCTCTGCAGTATTGCTACCCGCGGATTCGCCAAAAGTTCCGCCACCCCAAATCGCCGCCACATCTGTCGCCGCCTCTGCTTCGCGCGGTTTCGCTGGTTCCTCAAAGCCTGCTTGCCCCGATAGCGCGCCTTGTTTCCAAATTGAAAACTCGGCAAAGGGCGAGAGATCGTCTTGGCCTTCGTCCGCGGCGCTCGAATTTTCGCCGACGGTTACAGCGTCCTCCCGGCCCGATGGCATCGCCGGTGCCGTCCAGTCGGTTTTCCGCTCGGTCGGCATATCCCAAGGATCGTCCGATTCAGACGCAACCTCCGCGATGTCTTCGACCGGCGCGTCCACGAGTTCGTGATCCGACCGCGCGGACGCCTCCGTACGATCAACGTCCTGCTCAATTGGCAAATCCCAAGGCTCAGCTGCGTCTGCACTGACCACCGCCGGCCGGCTCTCTTCGAACACGCTCGGCAACGAAGCCGTCTCCGCCAGTTGCTCTTCCTCACGGACCTCACCGCCCAACGAGATGACATCCTGCTCAACTGCAATGGAAGCCACGGCGTCGACCGACAACGGCGCACATGCTTCGCTCGTCACCACACGATTCTCAGCGGCAAACTGCGACTCGTATGGCATGTCAACCAAAAGCGATGTCTCGCGCGGTTCAACATCGTGCGCGAAAACAAGCTGCTCAACAACCGGCTGTCCGCTGGCTCGCGTTGCGACCAATTCCTGTTTCAACCCAGCCATCTGCTGCGCGTGCTCTGCCAGGCGGCTTTCCCATTCACCAAGTTGCCGTCGAAGCTCTTTCAACTCAACGTGCAATTCGCGCTGCTCGAGCTCGGCCTGTTGACGCGCGGCGTCCCAACTCGCAAGATTCTCGGCGAACTCCTCCCCTGGCTCGTCATTCTCAAGACGCCGAACAAGCGATTCCTTTTCGGTGCGAAGACTTCGCAATGCGGCCAACAACTTTCGATTCCGCCCACGAGCCACTGAGCACGCCGATTGGAGCTCTCGAAACACAAGCTCCGCCGCGTCGATCTCAGGTAATACATCTTCCTGGACGCACGCAGCTTCAGCATCCACTTCCACAAACTCAGTTTCAGTCGAGGCCAGTTCGAGCGGCAGATTCGACGAAGCGTTTTCAACTTCGTTTTCGTATTCGCTCTCACTGTGCTTTTCGGCCAGAACTTCAACCGCAGGCGCAATGTGTTGCGGCCCAGTCAAAAGCAGCGGTCCGACCAATGGTCCCCACAAATCTTCGCGGCCTTCATCATCCGCCGCCTGTTCGGCGACTAATTCGGCAAGTTGCTCCTCAACCAACTCCAGCGCTGCAATCGGCCCAACAAGTTCCAATTCCACACCGCCCAGGGCCAAGCAGTCGCCAGCTTCCAGCGACGCCTCTTCCACCGGCTCACCGTTCAATCGCGTGTCCGCCGCCCAGCGTCGCACGCGCAGCCCTGTGGGCCCGTCCATAAGCAGGCAATGCAACGGCTCAATGCCCGGCCGGTCCAACCGCAAATTGCAGCGCGGGCTCGACCCAATCGTGGTTTTGCCCTCAGCCAGCTCGATGATCTGCCCATCCCCGCGCACTCGCAATTTGAGTCGGGTCGGCGGCGCATCATGCTCGGTTGCCGGAACGGTTTGTCGATCAACTAAAAACATCGTGGCAACCTGCGGTAAGTAAATCAGGCGAGAAAACGAGCGCACTCTGCGCTCCGGTCCCGTTTCGACGGCATTTTCCTGTCTAAAGCATGTACGTCGCCCCGCCGCCGCGGTCAAAGCGGGCTGCTGGCAATGCCGGTCGTAACCTAAGCCGTATAATCCGAAAACTTCGGCTGGCCCTTTTACAACGAATTTGTCGATTACCGTTGTGCGCCCGGCAAAGTAGACGCCGGCGGAAAACTCTCGGGTTTCCCGTCGCGACTACGAATTGTCTGGCATGGGGGGAAATCTGGGGATTGGCACTGCGCCATGCGGGTACTCCCGCACCTCTACCCCCACGCCGGCATTTTTCCGGGCAATTTGTGGCTCGAGTTCAGTGGCGCTGGCAAGCTCTGCGGATTATCCGGAGTGCTTGCGATCAAATCCTCTGGACTTGCGTACTATATTTAGGTTGCAGACCACGGGCCACCGCGTTACGCGGCCGGGGCTCAACCGACGGGATTTGGCTCGTTCGAGCGACAATCCGCCGGCTGGCCAAAAACAGTGTGGTTACGGGAACAGAGACTCTGGGGGGCGTTCGCCCACGTCAAGCGTTCGCTTGCGGTCGACGCCAGCCTCGCCAAGGCAAGGTGAAATTACGATGTCCTCACGCAAAGACTCAATCAACAAGATGCGCGACCTTTTGGTTACGCGACGCAACGCCATCCGCAAGGCCTTGGCCGGCGACTTGAGCCTGCTCAAGCAGCTGCGCGAGCATTCCGGCGGCGACGTCGTCGATGCGGCCCTCGATGCCGCGCAAGACGAAATCAGCTCCCAGCTCGCCGAGGTCGAAAGCCGCGAATTGGCCAGCATCGAGCGGGCACTCGTGCGGGTAAAGAACGGCACCTATGGTGAGTGCGAAGGCTGCGGGCAAAAAATCCCGGTCGCTCGCCTCAGCGCCCTACCCTACGCAACAAGCTGCATCGAGTGCCAACGTGCCGCCGAATCCGGCAACGGAGCTGGCGGCGGCGCCGGCGACTGGAGCCGCGTCCTCGACACCGGTTTCAGCGATGTCGACGTCTCCTTCAGCGACCTTGAGGCGCAGTGAAAATGTAGGGCCAAGTAGTTCCCGCCTGCCAGGCGGGACCTGGGCTTCCCATGATTATTAAACGCCGCACTACCCATAAAAAGCTATAATTGAACCCGGTGGCGACTTCGGTCGCCACCGGGTTTTTTATTTCCCCCCACTCGCTCGCGACCGCCGCCATGGACGACCAAAATCCTGTTCGCCGAAGCGTCTCCGCCCGCTACGCACTACCTTTGGTGACATTGCTCTGTGCCTGCCTGATCGCCGCACCTGCAAACGCCCAAACCAACCTCGCCGTCGTCACGCCACCACCTTCGACTACCGGCAGCGGCCCCGTGCCGACGCCCCCGCCCGATCAGCGCGAAGCCGATTACTCCGCACTCGCCCACGATGTCCAATCAATGGACCGCGAGCTCAGCATCGTAAAACGCGTCGTAAAGCTCATCACGCCGACGGTCGTTCACATCGAATCCAAACCGCTGCCCAAGTATCAAGGCCTGCTCCACGTTGAGGAAGCCGGCTCCGGCGTCATCGTTCAATTCGGGGCCAAGAATTATGTCCTCACGAACCGCCACGTCATCCGCCATTCGTCTCCCGACAAAATTGAAATCCATCTCTTCGATGGCCGCGTGATTCATCCCACGCAGATTTGGAGCGATAGCGAAACCGACGTCGCCGTCCTCGGCATCGACGCCGAAAATGTCGCGGCCGCGCGTTTCGGCGACAGCGACAACCTCGAAATCGGCGACTACGTCCTCGCCGTCGGCAGCCCCTTCGGCCTCAGCCAAAGTGTCACGCGCGGCATCGTCAGCGCCAAAGGCCGACACAACCTCGACCTGGGCGACGACGACCTCAAGTGGCAAAACTTCATCCAGACAGATGCCGCCATCAATCCCGGCAACAGCGGTGGCCCGCTCGTGAACCTCCGCGGCGAAGTCGTCGGCCTCAACACCGCGATTGCCAGCGCCTCCGGCGGCAACGAAGGCATCGGCTTTTCGATCCCCATCAACATCGCCTCCCGCATCGGCCACGCCCTCGCCGATAACCACCAAATCCCCCGCGGATTCCTCGGCGTTAAGCTCGACATCAACTTCAACCAGCAGCGTGCCAAAGCCCTCGGCCTCACCACCCTCGCCGGCACACGCGTCTCGAAAGTCGAACCCAAGTCTCCCGCCGAACGTGCCAACCTACGTGTCGATGACGTAATCCTCGAATACAACGGCGTCCGCATCGACCAGGACATTCATCTGATCAGTCTGGTGAAACTCACGGAAATCGGCCGCAAAGTGCCGATCGTCGTCTTCCGCGACGGCAAAGTAATCAATATGGACGTCGAAATCGCCGACTCCAGCGGCTACAAAGAGGCCGAAAACTAATCCCACGTGGTGCCACATACTACAGGGCGATGTTGTCGCCCTGTTTTGTTGGCTTCGCCCTGAACGCCTCGCGTTCATACCGGCTTGTTGTCGCTCTTTGCAAGTCGTTTCGGAGCAATCGGACTTCCCACGAAGCGCTAATCGCCGCACCTAACCGCACCGCGTTGCGACTTCCCGTCGCACTCTCTCTTCGCGGCATACGCTTTGCTTAATTCCCCCCGATTCACACATTGTGAAACAAATCAACTCGTTCTTGAAAGGGAATCCAATGGTCACAGGTGGGCTCAAAATTATTAGCACGCTGGCACTCGCCACAGTGCTAACATTCGCCGTCGCGCTCAGTGCCAACGCGCAGAATCAAAACCAGAACCGTCACAACAAAAACAATAACAGCAATAACACGACCAATTCCACCGCCGAAATGGGTCACGCCTACAAAGCCAGCGAGCTCATCGGCGCGAGCGTCCACACTGCCAACAACGAAGAAAAAGGCAAGATCAAAGACCTCTACGTCGGCGGCAACGGACGACTCGAATACGCAGTCGTTTCGTTCGGCGGCTTCCTCGGCATTGGCAACAAGCTCTTCGCTGTGCCGCTCGATGCGATCCACATCGAATGGAAAGACAATAAAGTGAATTACGCCACTGTCGACGTCTCAGAAGAAAGCATCAAAGAACGCCAAGGCTTCGACGACAACAACTGGCCTGAACACGCTGATCGCGGCTTCTTGACGACTGGCGGCAACAACGCCAACCGTGCACACAATCGCACCAGTTCGACGTCCAACGGAAATTCAACTAACACGGTGACGAACACGAACACCAATCAGTAACCGATAGCAAATCGCTTGAAGATTTGATTACCAAACCGCGACCGAGCCAGTTCGGCCGCGGTTTTTTCGCGCACTCTCTCCTGCCGATTCCGAAGGCCTGTAAGGCCGGACTATGACAGCCCAGGGCGAAGCGCGCCGAAGCCCTGGGTCAAGATAGAAAATGAAAACCGAAGCCCTGTAAGGGCGCGAAAATAGTCCCTAGCAAACCTCTCAGGTGAATGACCGGCCGCGCACTCAATCCTTGCCAAGCCGCTCAAGAATCGTCTCCGCTCGATTTAGCGCCCTTTCCACATGCGGCAGAAAAACGTTCCGAACCCAATCTTTGTGCGGCGCCACTTCTTTGCCATCCTTGAATTTGCGGTCAAACAGCGGCCTAAATCCGCGCCAGTCCGCATGCTTGCCGCTGTCGAGATACTCTTTCGCCTTTACAATCGCTCGTTCGATCCGCTCAATCCGATCAAGCACTGCTTTCCTCTTCGCGTTCATCCCTTTTTTCGGCTTCATGGTGATCGCGCAATGTACTCAAAATCGAAACGAGGTTGCATTCCACACAGACAGTGATCCCCGAAACAACGACACACAAACAAGCCTTTCGTTCACCATTTTTCGAGGGAGATTTTTGTTGAATTTGAGCCGGCACCTGTGGTACCGTCACTCCACGCTTCTTCGCGAAGGCGTTCGTTCTTTGAAATCTCAACCCTGCGCACTCATCCGCAACAAACGGAAGCGCTAAAAATGCGCGCCGTGCACCGTGCGACGAAGCTGCGTGAATATTGATTCCCTAGGACGCGTGCGAATACAAAATTCACCGAGCCGGGTGTTGAGTCATCACGAAAAGCAGCGTGTTTTCATGCACGGACGAGAATCGCGGTCCGTCGATAGCCCCGAATTTTGTAATAAAAAATCGAGTTCAGCGCCCGCAACAAAAATCACGCCGCCTTCGTCAGCCGTTCCAGAATGTGCCCCGTCACGGCATCCAGATCCATGTCGACCGCGACGTCCATATTCGGCCGGCTCTCGCGATTGCGCCGCCGGTCGAACACCGTGGCCCCGTACGTGAGCACGCCCTCGGTCTCCACGTCGCCGTACATCGCTTCGGTAGTAAACAGATCCGGCTCGAGCGCTGCCATGATGGCCACCGCATCGTGCAGATGAATGCCTTCGACACCCAAATGCTGGCGATACGCGCGGAACGCACCCGGCAGAATCCGCCGCAACAATTCGCCCCGCGGCGATTCCTCGTTGGGCAGTTTTTCCAACAGATCGAAGTTCATCATCACGCGGCTCGTGAGATCGATCGGGATTAGCGTCTTCATCACCTGCGAATGGAACACTGTCCGCGCCGCTTCCGCATCGCAATAGATGTTGAACTCGGCCGCCGCCGTCACGTTGCCCGGTCCGCCCAGCGTGCCGCCAATCATGATCAGGTGCCCTATCAGCGACGCGAGGTCCGGTTGCTGCTGCAACGCCGCCGCGATGTTCGTCAGCGGTCCCGTGGCAACGATCGTCACGTCGCCCGGCGCCGACCGCACTTCGTCGCAAATCACTTTCACAGAAGAGTGCTGATGATGCCGCTTAGCGACCGCGAAATGAGCACCGCACAATCCGTCGGAGCCAAAGATGTGCCGGGCGTCCGCCCGCAACATCTGGTCAACCGAGGCACACCCCAACCGAGGCCAACGCGAGGGATCCAACTGCTCGACGATCGCCTGCACGTTCGTCGTCGATTGCTCCGGCGAGATCGCGCCCCCGGTCGCCGTGACGGCAAGCACTTCCAACATCGGATCATCGAGCGCCAGGCACACGGCCACAGCGTCGTCGATGCCGGGATCTACGTCGAGAATTACCTTTCTGGCCATCAGGATCGGATTCCGTCGAACCACCGCCCAGTGAAAAGCGTCGTTCCGTCGGGGCATATTGTAAGA